>MWAR01000097.1 GCA_002068715.1 bacterium ADurb.Bin374 | reverse complement strand
TGGTCGTGGAGTTCAAAAGAGGCGTCTATCAAATGGCGCTGACCGAGCTTGCACGCTACCTGCCTCGCAGCGATTTGCGTAACCGTTTTCTGCGCGGCGGCATTCGAACCAAAGACGGTGCATTTGTCGGGATCGAAGACGGCGATGCCGTCCTCCACGCGGATCGCTCCGAACATGCAGACCTTCATGCAGTCCCCGTATCCGATGCAGGAATACATGCACATCTTGTCGCCGGAATAAAGATTGTGGGCTGCGATGCAGCTCTCGATTCCGATGTATTCCGAAACGGTTTTCACGTTCGACCTTGTTCCGCGGCAGTGCAGCACCGCGACCATCGGCTCCCGCTCGCTGACCTCGATACCGGCGAGGCGGCCGATTGCCTTCAGCTTCTCCTTCGTCGAGACCGGGCAGACCATCTTGGGATCCTGCGTCTCGACGAGCACCTTCGCAAAACCGGCGCAGCCGGGATATCCGCACGCGCCGCAGTTGGCCTGCGGAAGAAGCGCCGCGATCTCGTCGACCAGCGGATTCTCGGCAACGTAGAATTTCCTGGAACTCCAGATGAGGGCAAGGGCAAGCAGGAACGCCATGCCGCCCATGACCAGGATGGCTGTCAGAACTTCACTCATGCGTATTTCCTTTTCCGTCAAAGGTCGGGGGGGAAGAGGGGGGGGATCGATCCGTTTGGCCGATGCATGCTGCAGCATCCGCAGCGGCCGCAGGCATCGGCCTCGGAGCTGCAATCGCCCGGCCGGGTGGCGCGTTCGTGCTGATACAGAAGATGAACGACGGCATACAGCGCGCCGATTGCCGCTGAAAATCCGATTGCAACGAGAATTTCGGCCATCATCCGCCTTCACCGCGGTACATGGAACGTGTACGCGCGTCAACGATTTTACATTTTGCGGGGGAGTGTCAGGACGGCGAATAGAATAATTCAAGCCGTGTCGAAAAACAATAGTCTCCGACTTCCGTCGGATCAATGCCGTTGAACGTGCTGCCCGAGCGAACGTTGTTGAAAATGATGTGATATTATATCGACTCGGCATTGATCCGTCTGCCGTTCGCGAATGGGAGAGGATCAGAATGTTTCGAGAGAAGTCGATATCTTGAAGTTGCTCGTCTTCTGCAGCCGGACGTCGGGTTTGCGCGGGTGGGCGAGAATGAACTCGACGGTGAGCACCGTGAGGTTTTCCTCTTTGAATTCCCGCGTCGATGCCTGGATCGATACCACGTGTTCCATGAGCTTCACCTCGGAAATGATCTTCATCCCGGACTTGACGCGCCCCGTCAGGGTGGTGTTGCCGTCACGGGTCTGAAGAAAGCCGACGACGTCAAACTCGTCCCATGTGTTGGCGCCCGTCTGCTTGTGGAAGGTCTTGAACTGCCAGACGGGCCATTCCGAGAACGTGTTGGGATATCCGCTCATCAGGTTGCCGTTTCCGCCGTTTCTGATTTTGACGGGGGCAGTCGCGATGTCGGGCGGCGTCTGGATCACCCCTTGGGAATCGACGACCAGACTGCTGAGTTTCCGGGTGGCCCCCGTGAAGTGCTTCTGCCAGAACATTTCGTTCAGACGCAGCGAGTCCTGGGCCGACTGTTTCCAGGCCGTGAGCGATTGTGCGTCGTTCATCCATCGGGTGAAGCGGAAGACGACCAGCGAAACCAGCCCGAAAACTAAAATCGCGACCATGATCTCGACCAGGGTGAACCCCCGGGCGGAATCATAACAGACGGTCGTTCCGCGTCGGACCGGATCCGTCGCTTCGCGCGGAGCAGAGCGGTTCATGGGCCCTCCAGCTTGGTGATCTGCATCGTGACCTGCATGACCACGTCGTTCTTCAGCTCTTTCCCGGTGGAGAAGCCGGCAATGAGGCTCGAGGCCGAAGCCGTGATGCGCAGGTAGTCTTCGACGTATCCCGTGCTGAGGCCGGTTCCCTTCTTGGTGATGCCCAGCCGCTCGATGGAGGTCACCCGTGCCGTCATCGGCACGGATTCCGAGGCGAGCTCGACATCGAGCACCTCGAGTCGGAGATCGGCCAGGAAGGCTTCATAGAGGGCGTTGGTCCGGGTTGCGGCCGGCTCGTCGAACTTGAATCGGAAGGCGGTGTACAACTCGGTCGGAGCGGCCTTGATCTTGAGCTTTGCAGCTTCGAGCGCCGCATGACACAACAGTTCGAGCTGGGTGCGCTCCCGGGTCACGAATTTTTCGTATCCCTGCTTCACCGATCTGTCCATGAGGAATGCGGCGAAGATAAGAGAGCTGGTCAGGGCGACGAGTACGATCACGATCACCATGCCCTGCCTTGGCCGTCCGAGTCGTGTCATTCCAGGTCCGCCTTGTAGGTGAACAGTCGCACGCGGTTTGACTGGCCGTCATGGCGCGAACGCCATGAAACTTCGAAATCCAGCCGCAGGAACTGCTTGTACACGGTCATCGACGCGAGCTGGCCGGGCTGGACCATGAAATCGAACCAGAGATCCTTTTTCGTCGTGTTGCGCGTGACATACCGCACCTGGAGACGATGGGCGAACTCGGTTGCATTGATGACGGACTTCGAGGGTACCTTCACCCTGTTCGTAGGCGAACCGCCGAATTCGCGGTCCAGGGGAACGGGGTTCCCGATGGGGAGGTCGACGGCCGGAAGAGCGCTCAGCGACCGCAGATACGAGGAACAGGTCTGCATGGCCGTGAGGTAATCCCCGGTCATCTGGGTTGCCATGCTGCCGCGGCCGAACAGCCCCATGATCGGCATCAATGCGAAGGAGAAGATGAAGATGCCGATCATCACTTCGACCAGGGTCAGGCCAGAATTGGAGCCCGACCCCCTGTTCAAGCGAAGCAAAGCCCCTCTTCCCGTTGCCGGAAAGAGGGGGTCGCCTGAACTGTGCCATCCGGGCGCCGCCGTCCCACTTCCCGCATCGTGCGGGTCGGGTCTGCGTCTTTCTCTGGTTGTCATCGAAGAACCGGGTGTCATGACATGGGATCGACCATACTTCACTTGGATTCGCGGGTCGCCCCGGTATCCGACTCGAGCACCCGGATGTTGAACCGGCTTGGAATGATCGGAAGATCGAGGAACAGCTGCCGTGAGTTGTTGCCCAGGTCGAGAACCTCGATCTGAACCGTGTTCGAACCGGTGTTGGCGCCCGCTCCGGTGTTCTTCAGGCCGGTTGCGACGTCCGCATTGCCGACGCGGAAGACGTGGGACAACGGAGTGGCGTCGGGGTTCAGGAGCCGCAGCGGGGCGTCGTCGAACGCCGCCTTGACCGGCGTGCCGGTCGTCTCCTTCACATACGGCACCTTCCGCTCGTCTAGGACGTCTTCCCTGAAGGTATACTTCACCTGGCGCAGGTTGCGGTCGGCGACGATCCGCCCGCGGGGCGCCTCGCCGTCATCCTGCCAGAACATCAGGTTGTCGCGCACCGACAGGTCGAAGGTCAGCACTTCGTCTTCGGCAAGGCCTGGAGAACCGGGATTCGCGAGCTGGAACGCGGCCTTGATGTCCTTGTCGTTGAGTGTGATGACGGGGTCATCCCATTTCGAGCCGTTCGCTTCGCAGAGCGGGCGATTCTGGCCGGGATCGTCGAGGTTGAGATCGCGCCGGTAGGTGCAGCCGGTCGCCTGCAGGAGGCTGGAGAAGCCGGTGGTGCCGAACGACTGATCGGGCTTGTCGTAGGGATGGGCCCACGCGGAGAGCAGACCCCGCTTCGAGCCGCGGGTTCGGTCGGCGATGGCTGTCGCGAGGCTCGACGAAGGCGCCCATTTCAGTTCGCCGTACGGCGAAACCGTGGGGCCGAGCGGCGTTTCGGTCGTGATCTGGTCGATGCTGCGCAGACTGCCGTCGTCGGGCATCGGCTTGTATTTGGGGGTCGCCAGCCGCAGATCGATATTCGGACGTTTGTTGTCGACCACCTTGAAGAAGCCTTCGAGACGGGTGAAGTTGCGCGAGCTGTCCTCGATCTCGATGACATACCCGATCTTGCCGGCGATATACGTGGAGAACCGGTGCCTCAACGTCAGGCCCCCAATCGCTCCGGGTGCCGAGAAGATCGATGTTGGTCGGAGAGACGACGGCGAGCCGGTGGCCGTCGATGCGTTCCTTCGTGAAGTTTGTCACGTCGGGAGCTAGGTTGCCGTCGGGAGTTGCTGCAAGCATGCTCGAGGTGACGCCGATCGAGGGAACGATGATCGGCAGTTCGTATCCGCTCGTCGCGGTCGGCGTGAACTGGCCCGTCAGACCGTCGATTCGCTGGAACCACAGACGCGGATACCAGGCGCGCTGCGTGCCACCGTCCTTCATGCCGTCGTTCGGCCCGTGGCCGGGGTGGTTGTCGGTGATGGAGACACGATACTCGGTCTCGTCCCCGGTATTGGCGTTGATGATCCCGTTCACGACGGCCGTCATGGCGTTCGTGCCGTTGTGTTGCTCGAAATCGGCGATGACGGGCGGCGTCACGTCGACGGTGAACGACTTGCGGCGCCATGTGTAGGTGACGTTCTGGTCGTTGTAGCCGATCGTTCCGGCGCCGTACCGGTCGAGGGTGTACTGCCGCTTCGTGCATTTCAGCGTGACGAGCGTTTCGTACCCTTCGTTCGGGAAGGTCGGGATGGGGAGGTCCCAGGAGAATTTTTTCGAGAATTTTGCCGTCTTCACCTTCATGAAACGATCGCCGATCTTCACGAGATACTCGCCCATGTTCGCCGGATCGATCTCGACATCGCCGTGCGCACCGACGTCGGGCAGGTAGGTGAAGGTCTTGTGGACGTTGGAGCCGCCGCCGGGAATTGTCCGCCTGACCTGGATGTCGACGGTGATGGGGGCCGACAGCAGGAGGCCGCTGTAGGCCTCGAGATGGTCACGGCTGATTGTGTTGAGAGCGTTCAGGTCGCTTGTTTCCGTGACTTTCCTGGCGAATTTCATCTCGAGTAGGAAGTTGAAGTCATACGCCGACGGGCGGGCGTTCACGAGGTCGAAATGATGGTCGATATATTCCTTGCCCGATGTGCCCGCCGACCGGACCTTCCAGTCGTTGTCGTTCAGGGCCGGGGCACCGGCGGTGCGGGTATCGAAAGCGCGGGTCTCGCTCCGGAATGCTTCGAAGGCGGACGGGAAGTCGCGCTTTCGCAGGTCGTCGGCCGTGGCTCTCCATTGCGGGGCATACGTAGCGTCGTTGCCCGGCCCCTTCAGCTCGAGCCTGGGATCCTCGAACTCCGAGATCTCGTGGTCGAATACGCGCACGTTCAGGGTCAGAACGCGCGTCTGCGGAATATCCGTGACCGCGTAGTAGACGATGACGCCGAGCGAGTCGGTGACGGGGGTCACGATTCGCTGAGTATAGCGAGTGATATGTGTAATCGTATACCGACCGGCCCGCTTGAATTCGTAGGTCATGCTCTCGCCAGTTCCCGTGCCGCCCTCGCTCTCGAGGCCGGCGATGGACCAGGTCTGGACCCATGTGTCGGGCTTGATGACCACGTCTTCGACCCCGGGCGCCCGCCAGGTCTGCGGAATATCCTCCGGAATGTCGTCGGGGCCGAGAATCGCCGTGGGAAGCTTCTTGTATTGGACGGGCGGGTAGGGTGGCGTCGGGGGCGGTTTAGCCGGATCCCAGCCGCCGGATTCGAGGCTGAACCGACGGCCGAACGACATCTGATTGCCCTCGGCGGGATCGTATGCCCAGATCGTCGGCTCGATGAACTTGTAGTTGTAGGATTCCTTCAGCGTGAAGGTGTTCGCCCCGGCCGGAGGATAGGCCGAGAATTTGCCGCCGGCGATGACCCGGAACTCGCGGTTGAGGTCGGTCACGACCGGCTTGCCGATTGCCATGCCGATCGGGTGCTGATACACGCTGCTGAGGATGAAGCCTTCCATGGCTTTGATCTCGTCCCAGCGGGCGAGGTCTTTGGAAGTGAGGCCGTCGACGCCGTCGACGTCACCGAAGAGCGGCAGTTGGCCCATGTTGCCCGATTCGACGCTTTCGAGCAGTCCGATGCCCCACGGGTCGCCGACCGGGTAACAATGTGCTCCGGTGAAGTCGCATTTCTGATACGCCTGCACGGTGAGCCGCTTGAAATACCCCATGATCGTCCCGTCGACCACGATGCCGGTATGGGAGCGGTAGAGTTCGGGAAACCGGGAGGCATCCTCCGCGCGCCTGGGGTGGGGCGCCGGGCCGAGGTTCGGCAGGAACTTCGCGCCGGTGTAGCCCGGGAATTCTTTCTGGGTATACCGCAGGTTCACCGGGGACAGCGGGTATTTCTTCGAACCCGCGCCGGGGATTTCCGTGGCGTAGAAGGTGCCGGTGAGGGCGTTGCCGATCCAGCCGACCTGGATGTGCGCGACCGTTCGGCCGATCACTCCATTCTTCACGATCGTTTCCTTGATCGGGAACGGCCCGACAAAGGCGAAGACCCTGGAATTGATTAGCAGGAGCGGGTTCCGAGCGAACGCAGACCGGATCCCCTGGCCGAGTTTCTCGAACGCTTCCGGGAAGTTGCCGAACGAGTGATACGAGATTCCCGCGCAGTCGTCGGTATCGGCGTCGCCGTCCTCGTCGAAATCGGCGATCTTCAGGCCGCGCTCGAGGAAGGCCTTGTCGATGCTGTCGATCCGGCCGTCCGCGTTGATGTCGAACATCTTCGAGAAGATGTATTTGACCGGGCCAGCCTTGGGCTTGCCGTTCACAAACGTGTAGGGAACGGTACATTCGCGGATGTAGCCGCGGCCGAATGCTTCTGTGCCCGGGTGAAGCGTATACCCGGGAATGACGCCGGCGTGACTGAGATAGTTCTCGGTCGGAATCGGTGTGTAGGGCGCCGGGGCCTTTTTCACGCCCTTCACCATCCGGGGAGTGGTCACCAGATACAGTTTCGGCTCGGCCGATTCGATGGCCATGTACACCGGCACGTCCACCTGATCGTAACCGAGATTCGACAGGAGCTTGACGACGTCGCGCATCTTGATCTTGCCGTCGAACAGCTTGCCGTATTCGATATAGTATCGTTCCTGGTTCTTGTTCAGATAGGGCTTGTCCCAGCGGAGCTGGAGCTTGACTTTCGTGTCGTCGATGGTCGGGCGCCAGACATTGTCGACATCCATTCGCCAGGTCGGGTTCCCCGGAGGGAGCGGATGCACGAACGCTTCCAGCAAACGCTGAATTTTATCGAGTGGGTGCCTGAAAAAATAATGGTACCAATAAAATACGAAATCCCTGAGCTCGCCGTTGTACTCGAACCGCTGGTCTTTCAAACCGTCGGGCGTGACCCGGGCAAATTCACCGGACACGGGGGACCAGAAGGATTTGAACACTTCGATCCACTTCTTCAGGATGGGATCCCACCGCTTGCCCATGTTGAGCCTGACTTCGAAGTCTCTGATCTCGTCCTGGCGGACCTTGCGGAGGAACGAGCCTTTCGTCCAGTAATAGACCTCGTAATAGTTCCAGTCGACGGCGTAGGTCGTGCAGCCGCCGGACCAGCAATATCGGCTTTTGCCCTCGCCGGAACACCCGCCCGACCAGCAATAGGTCGCATACCGGATGGGAACGCTGTACCAGTAATTGACCAACGTCCAGTCATATTCGTACCGCCAATGCCACATATTCAGACGGGAACCGAGATTGAACGGCGTGAATGCCTGTTTGTCGGGAGTCAGTCGGCAGCCGCCCGAGTTCAGCAGTTGGGTCGATCCCAGATTGTTCGGGCCGAAATACATGAAGACCTTCTTGTCCTTCATGAACGGCTGAAAAGGTGTGTTGCGATCGATGTTCTCCCGGGTGTCGAACTCGCCGCGCGGCATGGTGAATGTCGTTCCGATACTGACGTCGAACCAGCCGTTGTAGATGAAGGGATACGAGGTGGGGGGGTGATACTCGATATACGGGCCGGTTGGTTTTGGCGTGTGAGGTGCCGGATAACTGCTTCCAGCCGATGCGCATGAGATGCCGCCCGCCCAGAAAAGCGCGATGAGGACCATCGCGATGACCCCTCGGATCCAGCGTTTCGCCTGATTCATGTGCAGCCTCTCCTCGTCTGACGCGGCGTCTGAATGTCTTGATTTCTTAAGGGCCGGACGTTGCCGTTTGTTCGTTGGGAATATCTGAGGTGCCGCGGGGTAGATACTATACTTCCTCATACAGAACAAGCAAAACGGAAGAAACGGTACAGCCCACTCCTACCGTAAATTATCCACTTTTTTATCGATTCCCTCAACGAAAAATATTTTTACCGAAACTGTGCCTTCCGAGGTGCGATCAAGGCTGCACGGAAGGAGTCGCAAGCGCCGATGTGAACAGCTCCGGCAGGTCCTTTCCGACCTGTTCGAAAAGCTTGCCCGCTTCTTCGGCCGACGGATCCGGTGCCGTGCCGCTTCCCTGGCCCTGGGCCTTCTGAAGCAGCTCGAATGCCTTCTTCATCTCCCCGAGCCGTGTCATGACCTTCGTCCAGGCCGGGGAGGCGCCGTCCCACCGCTGAACCACGTGGGCGAGCGCCAGAATCTGATCGGCATAGGATGCGACCTGTTTGAGGTGCACGTGGTGGAGATTCTCGGTCAGGTTGCGCCTGCTCGCACTCATGGACCAGGAAATGTAGCCGTAAGCCTGATGAAGGTGCATGAGGGAATGAACCACGAAAACCCGCAGCTGCTGACGCTGCCCGATATCAGGCAGGATGCCGGTAGAACTCGGCGGATACACGAATGACGGGGTGTCTGATGCCGTCATGCTCGCGATCTGCATCACCTGCGCATCGTTGGCAATCGTGGGAGCCGGCTGGGAATATACGGCAGAGGATATTATCGCGGCCATTACGAGCGCGCAGAACAGAGCTATCCCACGGGTATTCGAATTGTTCCGGAACGACATCGGCAACCTCCGTCCAGTGAAATGCAAACTTTTTACATACTTCAGCATACAATTCTTCACATGCAAAATCGACAATTTCTTGTTTCCTGGAGAAAACGCCTCGTTGGCCCCGCTCTTGTAGACGGGCTCGGCACGAACTGGAACGCGAACTTGGCTTATGTATTTCAGGAAGCAATTCTCTCATTGGATACTGGGGATGATCGCACTCGCGTCACTCCACCATCTGGATGACTTCGGGAGCGTTTCCGTCGAAGACCGCTTCCATCAGACCATTCAGAGGAACGTCGAGCTTCCCTGGCCTGGAAAGATAATTTTCGCCTTCGAGAATGGTGGCGCGACGCTTGCCGCCATCGACGCGCAATGTTCCCTGGCCCCATTTGACCCGGAGTTCCCCTCCTGGAAAAGCCAATTGCCAGCGCATGGAGCTCGTTTCCGGTTTTTTCCAGGAGAAGCTCCCCTTCTCGAGTTCGAGCCTGACGAGCGTCTGGTGAAGATCGGGCGGGGCGACCTCGACGGAAATGACCCGGAACTGACTGTCGGGATGCACGGTCAGACGTGCTCCGTCCGCGAACGGAATCGTGTTTTCCCCGGATGTGGTCTGAACCAGATCGCCTTCGAACATTTCCGGCTGTCGAAGAGGAATGACCGAAAATCCAGCATCGGTTTTGCTGCGCCGTCTGCTGATGTTCTTCGCCGAATCCCAGCGGATGATCTTTGCCTTTGCCAGGGCGGTCGCGGCCTTTTCCTCCTCCTGCTGGCGCTTGACGGAAAAGAAGACCAGAAGGAGAAACACCAGGACGATCACTCCGACGATCGCTGCGACTTTCAGCTTGAGTTTTTTTCTCGCTTCCTCGACATCCTGGGCCTCCTGGAACATCTCGGCACGCGCCTTGCGGATGCGGCCGAAGAGGTTGTGGATGTCCTCTTCCGAGAATTTTCGGGCCTTCAGCCCCTCGATGAGTACCTTCAGCCGTGTTTTTTCGCTGAAGAGGCCCTCTATCTCCTTCTGGAACGCAGCTTTGTACCAGAACTGAGCGGTGCTTAGATCAAAGGATTCATCGTTCTTCACGATGCCGAGCGACGCGTCCACCTCGCGAAGGATCGAGCCCACAAATGCTTCCGAATGTGGATCCGGGCCGGGTTTGGCGGAAGAGGCTGTCATGGATTCATCTCCGGAAGGTAGGGTTCGGGAACTCGCTGGGGATGTGTGATGAAAAACTCCGCCCAGGCTTCGGCAACGGCGAACTCCTGGTCAGACAATACCGAAGATTCGACGGGAACGAGTTCTTCGTGAAATACGCAGCCCCAGCGGTTTCTCATCCGTTCAAACCGCTGGCCCTGGCAGGCGGGAACGGCCGGGGTGCACCACTCTTTCTCGAACAAGCCGAACCAGTCGCCCCGGCCAGGCCCGGAGCCGGTGGTTCCCTCGGGGGCGGCGGGGCGCAGAGCCTCGTAGAGAAAATCGACCGCCGCATAGGTCTGGTTGAACTCGAGCTGTGGGATATGCTTGTTGACCAGGCGTAAAACCTCTCCGCATCGGGCGCGATACCTCTTCTGAACCGACATCAGATAGGTCGGGATCGATTCGGGGGCGGAAGCGACCTGAACCAGTTCTCTGGAGAGAATTTCCGCGAGAATCTCCGGCGACGGAATAATGACGGTTGCGCTCGAGGTTTCCGAGGCGTTCCGCGACTCCTTCAGAAAAAATCCGGCTCCGGCGCGCAACGTGCCTGTTTCCCATTCGGGGGGAATCGCGCTGCCCCCTGTTCGAAATGCGTCGAGATATGCCCCTGTCCGAGCCGTCTCCTGCTGCTTCAGCCAGAGGATCAGCTCGATATGGGCGATCAGGCAGGAAAAGACATGGCGCAGATGATGGTGGAGAGGCCGCCGGAGCGCCGATTGAAGGCAGCGTGCCGCCGACGGCCAGCTTCGACGCTGGATGTGCGCCTTCGCCAGCCAGAAATCCGGATTCCCGTCGGGCGGGTGGCGTCTCATGGCGAGTTCGAACGCCTGCAATGTCCGGTTTTGAAGCGGGGCCGGCAGGGCCATCGGGCCGGTAGCGGAAAGCGATTCCTCCGGCGGGGTCTCGATCGGTGCCGCCGAAGAAGCCGGAAGACCTGCCCCGGCCGGATCATATCGATTGTATCGGTCGGTTTCTTCGGGCATCGGAAGATCCGGGGTGGTGGCCTGGGACAGGCCCAGCCGATAATAGAGCACCCCCGCGATGAACGAGAGCATGATGAGAATCACGAGCGAGATGGTTCGGCGGCTCATCTGGACGATACCTTCGGGCAACGGCGTTCCACTTCTTGCAAGATGATCCGGGCTTCGTCGCGCCACCTGCCGTCGGACTGGCACGATAAAAGATGGTCGCGGGCCACGAGCAGCCACTCGTCGTCGAAACTCGAAGCCTGCCACAGTTCGAGCGCCAGGCGTGCGGACTGGTAATGCCAGTCTGCGGATGCGCCCAGGGCATGCCGGACATGAAGTTGCCACGCTTCCTGGACGTCGGCGTTCGACAAGGCCGCCGATGTCTGCTCATCGAGCGATGAAGCCCAGCCGGCATCCTCCTGTTCCTGTTTCGAGACGGGGTTCAGGAACGACAGTTTCATTCCTCCCCGGCGGAGTGAGGGAATCATGGATGACAGCAGAACATCCTGTTCCCAGAGATCGCGTGGAATCGCGGTCGGAAGCCATGCCTCGAACTCCCGGTCGGCGATTTCCCCTGCCTTCCATCGCAGGAACCGTCTGATGATCTCCAGGCGCGCGGATTTCTGCTGCCCGGCGGTGCATTCCTGGAAGTAGGGCCATCCCTGGCGGGCCAGCAGGTCCGGCTCTTCGAGGATTGCCTTGAGGAGAATCTCGAGGGCTCGATCCGGAGATATTCGGCACATCTCCTCGAGGGCGAGCCAGCGTTTGTCGGGAATGGCGGTGTCTGGCCGGGATGCTGATGCGGTAGCGTTTTCCGCTTTCGCCGAGCCGGCGGGCTCGCGTTCCTGCGCATTGGGCGGGGGAGCGTGGCTGCCGACGTCTTGGGGCGGAACGATGCCGTCATTTTTTCGTGGCTTTCCCGAGGCTGCGGTGAGACGGTCGAGAAATTCGAGGCAGATGCGATCCTGGGGGGCGAGTTGAACCGCATACCCGGCCTGGACCTCGGCTTCCTTCGGGTTGCCGCCTGAAACGAGCGCCTGGGCGAGTGCGAGTCGATACCCCGGATGACGTGGATTCGCCGTGTTGACCCAGATCAGTCTCTCGATGGCGGGCTGTATTCTTCCTTGCTGAAGATCGGCGATTGCAAGGCATGCTTGCGCTTCCACGTGGTTCGGATCCTCTTGCAGGACCTGAAGCGCATGCCTGATGACGTCATTCCAGCGGTTCGTCGAGCATCCCTGGCGGGCTTTTTCCATAGAAGCCTGGGCATTGGCTGAAAGGCCCGGCCCGGCGGCGGCCTGGTGGTTGTATCCTGCGGAAGCGATCACAAGAAGCCCCAGCCCGACCAAACCTGAAAGCCAGGAGCTGAAAAACCAAAGCGGAACCGGAGCTTTCCGGATTCCGGAACGCGTTTTCATCGATATGAACTGCCTTTGTGATCCGTTATGATCGGTACAATGTACCATAATGAATTCCCCGGAACAAATTCCGCGTTCATAGTGAATGACTGTCCGGGGGGGCGAAGACTCGAAATCGCGGAATGATCGAGGCAAAAAGATGAACGGTCCGAAATCACTTGCGCCCGATACCGGAATGTGATATAAAGAACCTCGTTCTCAAGGTTCTGGGCATTCGACCCACCGGGGCGTAGCGCAGTTGGCAGCGTACTTGAATGGGGTTCAAGTGGTCGCCAGTTCGAGTCTGGCCGCCCCGACCGGTAAGAAGACGGGCTTCGCATCTGCGGAGCCCGTTTTCCTTCCCGGGAATTTCCTCTGGACAAGCGGCCCAACCGCCTTTACAATGCCACCAGCAAAAGCAACCGGCGCACATCGCGCCTTCAGGGAAAGGAGTTCTTTCATGAAAAAGGGTAAGACCGGGTTCGACACCGAATGTATTCATGCCGGGCAGCATCCCGACAAGCTGTATGGGGGCGTGAGCGTGCCGATCTTCCAGTCGTCGACCTTCGCGTTCGAGAACGCCGCCCAGGGTGCCGCCCGCTTCAGCGGCCAGGACAGCGGCTACAAATACACCCGCCTCGGCAACCCCACCACGGCCGGCCTCGAAGAGTGCGTCGCCGAACTGGAAGGCGGCGGTCTGGGGCTCGCGACCGCCTCCGGCATGGCGGCAGTCTCCACCGTGTTCATGGCCTTCCTCGGCCAGGGCATCCACATGGTCGCCACCGACTCGGTGTATGGTCCGACCCGCACGCTGGCCGAGAACGAGCTTTCGCGGTTCGGGGTCGAATCCACCTTCCTCGACACCACCGACCTCAACGCCGTGAAGAAGGCGATGAAGCCGAACACGAAGCTCGTCTACCTGGAAACGCCGGGCAATCCGACCCTCTCGATCAGCGACATCGCCGCCTGCGCGAAAATCGCCCACGCCAACGGCGCCATCCTCGTCGTCGACAACACCTTCTGCAGCCCGATGCTCCAGAAGCCGCTCGATCTGGGCGCCGATGTCGTTCTCCACAGCATGACCAAGTTTCTCAACGGCCACAGCGACGTCGTCGCCGGCATCATCGTCGCGCGCGATCCGAAACTGTTCGCCCAGATGAAGAAAGTACTCGTCCAGATGGGTGGGACGATCGACCCCCACCAGGCCTGGCTCGTCCTCCGCGGCATCAAGACCCTTGGCATGCGCGTCCGGGTGGCCCAGGACAGCGCCATGAAGCTCGCCCAGGACCTGCTGAAACACCCGGCCGTGGCGTGGGTGAAGTATCCCGGCCTACCGTCGCATCCGCAGCACGAGCTTGCGAAGAAGCAGATGAAAGGCTTCGGCGCAATGATCAGCTTCGAGCTGAAGGGCGGCGTCGACGCCGGCCGCATCCTCATGGATACCGTGAAACTGAGCACGCTCGCCGTTTCCCTCGGCGGCGTCGAAACGCTCATCCAGCATCCTGCCAGCATGACCCACGCCAGCGTGGGCCCGAAAGGCCGTCAGGCCGCCGGCATTTCCGACGGGCTCGTTCGCTTCTCGGTCGGCTGTGAGGATTACGAGGACATCCGCGATGACCTCGTCCAGGCCCTCGACAAGGTGCTCGCCTCGAAGACCGAAGCCAATGCGCAGGTCGCCGGAATCTGATCGTGCCATATATAATATAAAGTAAAATAATTCTAGGCGCCGTTCGTGGATGAAAGACACATCCATGAACGGCGCTTCGTTTTGCGCGGCGGCAGGCGGATGGCCTGAAAATGCGAATCCCGCCGGAGGATTCCGGCGGGATTCGGATACTGGTGCGGGCGGTCAGCCTTCCGAGGCGTTGACCAGTTTGAGCATGGGCATGAAGACGGCCAGAACGATGCCGCCGATGACGACGCCCATGAACACGATGACGATCGGTTCGATGATCGAGGTGAGGCCCTTGACCGCGTTGTCGACTTCGGTGTCGTAGAAGTCGGCGATCTTGCTGAGCATCTTGTCGAGTTCGCCTGTTTCCTCGCCGACGGCGATCATCTGCACGACCATCGGGGGGAACACGTTCGAGTTCTTGAGCGGCTCGGCGATCGATTCACCTTCGCGGATCGAGACGCGGGTCTTGTCGACGGCTTCGGCGATGACGACGTTGCCCGCGGTCTGCGCCGTGACTTCGAGCGCCTGCAGAATCGGAACGCCGGAGGCGATCAGCGTGCCGAGGGTCCGCGTGAACTTCGCGACGGCGACCTTGCGCATCATCATGCCGATGGCGGGCATCTTGAGGATGTTGGTGTCGAAGATGCGGGCGCCCGTCTTGGTCGTGAAGAAACTGTAGATCAGGAAGGGAATGCCGAGCATGGCCGGGATGACGAGAATGGCCCAGTTGACCATGAAGTCGGAGGTCGCAAGCAGGATCTGCGTTGCCATCGGGAGCTCGACCTTCATGCCCATGAAGATTTCCTTGAACTGGGGCAGAACGAACATGACCAGGGCGACGACGACGAGGCCGGCGATACAGAACACGACGACCGGGTAGGTGAGCGCGCCCTTGACCTTCGATTTGAGGTTTTCCGAGCTTTCGAGGTAGTCGAGAATACCGCCGACCTCACCGGCTTTCACGAGGCTGCAGAACAGGTCGGAGAACACTTTCGGGTGCTTCTCGAGTGCCTTCGAAAACGTCGCGCCGCCTTCGACGTCGGAGCGGATCTGCGTGATGATGCGCTTGAACGTCGGGTTCTCGGACTGCTGCTGCAGAATCGTCAGGCAGCGGACGAGCGGAACGCCAGAGCCGATCATCGTCGCGAACTGGCGGGCGAAGATGCAGACTTCCTGCGAGTTCACGCCGCGTTCGAAAAAGCTGAGGTTGATGCCGCCGCCGCCCTTCTTCTCGGCGATGCTCGTGACGAAGTAGCCTTTCTCGCGAAGTTTCGAGATGCAGACTTCCTTGCTTTCGGCGTCCATTTCGGACGTGACGATCTTGCCGTCCCAGTTTCGTGCTTTGTAGGTAAAGGTTGCCATAGGCTGGTCCCCCCTTTGTTGACAATCGCTTCGATAGATACAGTTGCAGGAAGTATGCCATAGAGAACATCCGGCATCAATCCCGCATTCCCATATTCTTGTGCGGAACAAGCGTGCGGATTTCCGCACACGTTCCCCCGCTTTCGCAAGTCGGCACAGGTATCGGTATGACTCCGATATTTCCTTACCCACAAAACGCGAAATTTTTGATTCCCGCATGGCAAAGAGCCAGTTTCGCGTTCCCGTCCGTGCCGAGTGTGTCGGATCACGAGAAGCTCTCGCACTCTTCGACAGACTCGGTACAGGCTTCGACACGCTCAGGGCGAACTGATATTTCCCACTATATCCGCTGCGTCGGGAGTGATTGGACACGGTGGCGGATGTGCGTTACCATGAAGCCTCACGCGTGGATGCACAGATGAAAAAGACTCTCGTATTCGCAGAAAAACCATCGGTCGGTCGAGACATCGCCCGAATCATCGGCGCGTCACGTCAGGGGAAAGGTTTCCTCGAAGGCGAGCGATACGTCGTCACCTGGGGTGTTGGCCATCTGGTCTGCCTCGGCGAGCCCGACGTCCAGAACCCCGAATGGAAAAAATGGTCGCTGGCGATGCTGCCCATGCTTCCCACCGAATGGAAGCTGATCGCGATTCCTCAGACAAAAGACCAGTTCGATATCGTCAGCGATCTGGTGCGGCGTGACGACATCGGCGACATCGTGAACGCCGCCGACGCCGGCCGCGAGGGCGAACTCATCTTTCGGCTTGTCTATGCCCATGCCGGGTGTACGAAACCGGTGCGCCGACTCTGGATCTCCAGCATGACCGATGAAGGCATCAGGCAGGGCTTCGCCGAGCTCAAGCCCGGTGTCGAATACGACAATCTCGCTGCGGCGGCCGAGTGCCGGAGTCGCGCAGACTGGCTCGTGGGAATGAACTTCACGCGGGCCTACACGAAAAAGTTCAACACCGACTCGGTGCTCTCCGTGGGCCGCGTCCAGACGCCGACGCTTGCGATGGTTGTCAGGCGGCACCACGAGATCGCCAATTTCAAGCCGGTCGATTACTGGGAAATCGTCGCCGACCTGGGTGATTTCTCGGCGATCTGGTTCGATCCGCGCGAGAAGACAACGCCGACCCGCATCCCGACGATCGAAACCGCCCGTGCCATCATGGACCGCCTGCGCGGATCCACGCTCGATGTCACGAAGGTCACGACCTCGAAAAAGAAACAGCCGCCGCCGCTGCTGTATGACCTGACGACGCTGCAGCGCGAGGCGAACAGCAGATACGGCTACACCGCCGCCCAGACGCTCGCCGCCGCCCAGTCACTGTACGAGCAGCGCAAAGCCTTGACCTACCCGAGAACCGACAGCCGGTATCTCTCTGAAGACCTGTACAAGACGATCCCTCAGCGGTTAGCCGCGCTTCCGCCCACCTATGGCCCGTATCTGGCTCCGCTGCGCCAGGAAAAACTCTCCAAATCGAAGCGCATCTTCGACAACGCCCAGGTCAGCGACCACCACGCGATCATTCCCACCGAGCAGAAGCCCGGCGGCATGATGGGCTGGAAGCCTGAAGAACAGAAGATTTACGACCTCGTCGCCCGCCGGTTTCTTGCCGTGTTCTACCCCGACCACGAGTATCTCGCCACCAGCGTGACGCTTCAGGCCGGCAAGGAAGACCATTTCAGGGCCAATGGCCGCGTCACCGTGAAGGTCGGCTGGAAGACCGTCTACGACAAGACGGCGCCCGAATCGCGCGATGCCGACACAACGGGAGATGAAGGCGACGACGAGCAGGCACTTCCCGAGATGAAAAAAGGCGATACGCGGTCGGTGAAGGACGCGAAACTCCAGGTCAGGCAGACGAAGCCGCCGCCCGCCTACACCGAGGCGACCCTGCTCCAGGCCATGGAAACCGCGGGCAAGCTGATCGACGATGACGAGCTCCGGCAGGCGATGAAAGACTGCGGCCTCGGCACCCCCGCGACTCGCGCGGAAACCATCGAAAAGCTGATCCGCGTCGGCTACATGCTGCGCGAGAAAAAGAAGCTGATGCCCACCAGCAAGGGTATCCAGCTTGTCTCGCTCGTCGCGCCGCAGGTCGCGAGCCCCGAACTGACTGGCTCCTGGGAAAAACGGCTCTCCGACGTGGCGCGGGGAAAGGCCGACGCGAAGCAGTTCATGACTGACATCACCTCGTTCGTGCGCGACATCGTCTCGTCGGTAAAGACCGGCCGCTTCGAGACCGTCCGCCGCGAAGACCTGCGCCCACCCCGGCCGACGTTCGGCACCTGCCCCGCCTGCGGCAAGGGGAATATCATCGAAGGAAAGCGTGGCTTCGGCTGCGACCGGTTCCGCGAGGGGTGCAGCTACGTCGTCTGGAAGGAGTTCGAGGGACTCGCACTGCCTCAGGAAGCGATCGATGCCCTGATCGCGGGCAAGGCGACGAAGGTGCTGAGAGGGTTCAAGACCTCCGATGGCCGCGCCGTCGACGGCCGCATCAGGATGCGCGAGGACAAGACCGGCATCGAGCTCGTCGAGTCGAAATCGAAGGCGAAGGCGAAATCACCGAAATCAGCGGGAAAAGAGGAAGCCGTGTAGGAGGATTCCCCCCGGCGTGATCTCGAGCGAGGTGATGCCGGCCGGGTGGGGAAGCGCTGAAAAGTCCATCAGCGGGTTGAGCCAGTCGAGAACCTGCGTGCTGAGTGGCGGGACGAACGCCACCCCGTTCAGCGTCGCGTTCGAGATGTCGACCATCAGCCGGTCGCCCTCCATGTGGACCGTCGCATCGGCCGTGAACGGAGCCGCACCCAGATTGATGAATCCGAGCGGATTGCCGGGAATTTTCGCCACGTCGACCGTCCCGGTGACACGCGCAAACCCGGCGCCGAGCGTGATCTGCACCCCTTCGAGAGCGCGATGCGCCTCGCGCTGGCGTGCCAGTTCGTCGGCGATGAACGCCCTGATGGCGCCGGCGTCGAGCTCGATCGCGACGTCGACCGACCGGACGCCGCTCAGATCGTCGAAATTGGCCTCTCTGCGCGCGAGCCGCCTGTGAAGCTTCTCGTCGACGCCCTCGAACGAGGCTCGGAGCGAGCGAACGGTGATGTTGCGGATCGTGCGGTTGTGCACCTCGATGGAGAGGCCGTCCTGTCCGACGCTTTTCGCGTCGGGCATCAGCTCGTTCAGGGCATGCATCACGTCGCGCTGGAACGCCGCGATCCGCCCATCCGTCATTTCTAGCGCCCATGCCTGGCCTGCGACGGACACGAGCAGGAGAGCCGTCACGACCGCCGAACGGTGCATGAAGGAACAAAATCCAATTATATATTTATACATATATCGTGTCCCTCGCCTGTTTTGAAGTGTGGGCCCCTTAACGTGAGTATACACGATCTTTTCCGTCGCATGGAAACCGTCCCGCGCGGTCGTGGTGAAAGCGGGGTTTCGCGAAGGGTGGGCTTGTGTTACCCTGAGGCGCCTATGGAAATGGCGTATCGGTTGATTCTCTACATCCTCCTGGCGAATGTCGGGTTCATGATCTTCTCGCTCGTACGGCAGGGGTTCAGGACATTCTCCGGCTACATCGCGCAGCTGGGCGTTCTCGCGTCGTTCATGGTCTTCCTGCTCGGCCGCGACCTGGCCGGCTTCTGGGGCGTGGCGGCCGCGGGCGCCGGCATTTTCGTGCTCGTCGGGATGCCGATGCTGATCCAGCGCCGCATCGAAAGCATGATTTCGGAGCAACGCTTCGACGAGATCGAGCCGCTTGCCCGCTGGAAGGCATGGCTGGCATGGAGCGATCTCAATACCCATCTCCACGATGTCTCGATCGCCCTGAAGGGCATCGGTGACCATCCCGAAGGTGCGCTCGAACGAATGCGCGCCCTCATGCCGCGTGGCGAGCCGTTCGATGCCACGACGCGGATCTTCATCGGAATCGCCCTGTTCAACCAGCGGCGGTTCGAACTGTTGCTCAGCGTGCTTCACGATCCCGCTCGCGACTGGTCCGCGTATCCTTTCGAGGAACTCATCTACATCGTTCGCGCGCTTCTCGAGACCGGGCGCCATGAAGAGGCGATGGAGGCGCAAACTGCCATCGAACGGCTCGTTCCCGGCCTTTCCGCAGACCAGGTGTCGAACCTGATCGTCTGCCGCTTGCTGTTTTACGCGATGATGGGCTGGCATTCAGAGTTCGAGGCGATGTTCGAGAACGACAAGGCCGCCGTCGAGGCCCTGCCTTCTTCACTGAAACTCTACTGGCGCGGGATCGCGGCCTGCCATGCGGGACGGAGCGACGAGGGACGGCAGCTGCTCGAGTCGGCTTTGCGCGAGGGGCAGCATGAGCTGCCCGACAAGTGGATCGCCTGGATGCGCCAGCGCATCGACGGGCTTGCCGAGCAGCGCGAATTTTTCGAGACGAGTCTAGTTCCCAAGCTCGTTCAGATTCGCGCCGCCCACCGTGACGCCTTCATCGAGCGTGTCACGGAGAACGCTCGTGTTATCGAGCCGCCCGTGATGGCTGAGCAGGTGACGAAGCGGATGATGAGCCTGCTGTTCGGCATATTCGTCATCTACCAGTTCGCCGCATCTCAGGATGATTTGCTCGATCTCATGCGCTTTGGTGCCAACAGCGGCTTTCTTGTCCGAGAAGGCGAATGGTTCCGGCTCGTGACGTACCAGTTCCTGCACCTGGGCTGGCTGCACCTGTTCATGAACCTGCTAGCGTTGAAGTATTTCGGCCCGCCCGTCGAAACTATGCTCGGCTGGCCGCTGTTCCTGGGCGTGTATCTGTTCAGCGGCATTTGTGGGGGCATCGCGACGGCCTGGAACGGGGCGGGGCTTTCCGTCGGGGCGTCCGCGGCTGTGCTCGGGCTACTCGGCGCCGCCATTTCCCTCGAGCTGTTCGGCGGACCGCGATCGAAGGCGCTGTCACGGCAGGGCCAGTTCTCGACCCTGGTTTTCATCCTGCTCGTGAACCTTGCCATCGGGGCCGTGGAAAAGGGAATCGACAACTCCGCGCACCTCGGCGGCCTCGCTGGCGGCGCCGTTGCCGGCATCGTTCTCGCCCGGCTGATCGAGCGCCCGGCCCTCGCGAGGCTTGCGTCGGCGATCTCGATTCTGTTCGTCGTGACGAGCCTCGGGACGGCTGCCGTCCAATTCGGCGGGCAGCTGGGAACGAACCGGTATCCCGTGCGCTATACGACGGGACCGTTCGTCCAGAAGGGGATTCCCGGGCTCGGCATCGAACTGCCGCCGGGATGGAAGATCGAGCCATCGGCGGCGCCGCAACCCGGCTGGGTCTCGGCGGTCGTCACCGGGCCGTTTCACGAGCGACTGGATATTTTGAGCGGGCCGAAAAGCGGCGAGTCGCCGGACGAGGTGCTAGAAGCGTATATCGAACATCGCACGAGGGCACTGATCGATTCCGAGGGCGTCCGTTTCGAATCCCGGCGCGATCCCGTCAAAACTCGTGTTGGCGAGAATGACGGCAGATTGGTCTCGTGGCGCCTGCGCGCGGAAGATCGCGTGCTGACGCAGAACGACTGGTTCATCTTCCCGCCCGACGCGTTCATCCTGGCTCAGTGCCTCCTTCCCACCAGTCAGGATGACCTTTATTTTCCGCTGCTGAAGAGAATTCTCGCTTCCATTGCCAGGAGATAGATCGGAGACGGAAGAAAAAATGCGTCTCCCCCCCTTGCAAAAGTTCATGGAACGGTATAAATTCCACAACACGCGGGCATGGCCCGCATAGTTACGTTATCCATAAGGGGGAAGTGTTGATGAGAAAGACTGTTGCTGTTTCCGCCCTGGCCCTCATGCTGAGCCTGTCAGGCACCTCCGCTTATGCCGGCTCATGGTGGAAGGTTAACGAGTGGTTCACCAAGCAGAACCATTCGACCACCATCACCGGCCAGATCGAGTCTGTCGAAGGCCGCAAGATCATGTTCAAGACCAGCGATGGCCAGGTTCTCGAACTGACCGGCCGCAAGGCCGAGCAGATCGGCGAGAAGCGCGGTGCCACGATCCGCGTGTTCGGAAACGTTCGCAAGCCCGATGCGAAGTTCCCGTCCGGTGGCGTCGAAGTCCGCAACTTCCGCGTTGTCGAAGAGGCCCAGGCCGTCCAGGAACCGGCTCCCGAACCCGAGCCAGCTCCGGAACCCGCCCCGGAACCGATTCCTGAGCCGATCGCCGAACCGGCCCCGGCCCCGGAACCAATTCCCGAGCCGATGCCCGAGCCGGCCGTGACCGAATCCGCCCCCATCCCCGGCGAAACCGATGATGCGGCCATGAGCGGTCATGCCAGCGAATACAAGGTCGAAAAGGGCGACACCCTCGCCAAGATCAGCAAGAAGGTCTACGGA
>MWAR01000096.1 GCA_002068715.1 bacterium ADurb.Bin374 | reverse complement strand
GGGGACGCCGTCGCCATCCCCAAGGGCGTTGCCGAGGTTGAACTGGGCCGGGGCATATCCCTGCTCGGCGGCTTTGCGAAACCACTTCGCCGCCTCGGCGCCGTCGCGCGACACGCCGTAGCCCTTGTTGTACATGACGCCAAGGTTATACTGGGCATCCATGTCGCCCTTCTCGGAGAAGTCGCGGAAAATCTTTTCGGCTGTGGTGAAATCCTTCCGCTTGATGGCCGCAAAGCCTTCATCGAGCGACGCTCCAAAAACAGGAACATGAATCAATACAGCAAGAATCACCACCAGAATCCTCATTGTCAGTCTCCCATATAATAACTAGTATAAAAAGTGACGGTATCATTCGCAAGAAGACGAGTCCGTCATGGATGAAACGAGGTTTCATCCTAGCTCAATCCGATGCTCCCGTCAACCTCTTTTGCGAATGGGCAACGTGTCCCTCATGGATCGTCATTGTGCGCCGCCGTTTCCGGCCTGAATGTGCTTATTCGTGCCGCTGAAGAAGTGAAAATAGGCGTCGACGGCCATGGTGTACCCGTTCGAAAATCCCCGGAAGCCTTCCTTCAGCGTGTTGTTGACGTCGATGCCGATGATTTTCACCGGGGGGAGCTTGTCGATGAACTCGTTCAGGGCACCCTTGCTCTTGCCGGCGTAATCGGTGTCGTCACTGTCGTCGTTACCGTCGCCCTTGCCGAGTTCGCCGCTGTCGACTTTTTCCATGAGGTCGGCAGCCTGCTCCTTCAGCTCGTTATATTTGTCATAGTATTCTTTTGCCTTTCCCAGGTTGTTCTGGAACTCGGCCAGGATGCCGCCGATTTTCAGGGCGAGCGCCTTCGCCTCGGTGAAGATCTGGCCCTTGTTTTCAGTTTTCAGGGCGATGCTGCCGACCGACCAGACCGCCATGTTGATCCCGATCCAGGTGCCCTTCACGAACTCCCGCGTGTCCTCGCCGAGAGAGGTCGTCAGCATCGATGACTCGGCGGTGCCGCCGTGACACCCGTTGTCCAGCACCGACAGCGCCTCGAACGTATTCGGGTCGATTTCGAGCCAGGCGAACCGCTTGCGGCCCGACATCGTCGTTGGCTTCGACGGGAAAAACAGGACCTTGTTGTTCTCTTTCACGGCCTGCAGAAACCGCGGCGGGTATGTTCCGTCCTTCGTCATCTCCCTGAGCGAGGCATCGCGGCCGCTTCCGACCGGAAGGGCGTGAAGCTCTGCATCCTTCGGGGCATTCGCCCAAATGTCGAGATATCCCGTCCGGTTTTCGCCGATGAGCACCCGTGATTCCAAGCTTGACTGGAAGAATCCGTTGAGCAGGAAATACGCTTTCCGAAGCCCATCGTCGCCGGCATGAATCTCGTTGAACGGCTGGAGAAGGTCGATCCGGGTCGAGAGCTTGCCGTTGCAGCCCAGTTCGGAAACCACGGCGAGACAACGCGGCCTGCGGATACGTCCCAGCAGTAGCTTGTCGGTGGGCGACATCTCGGTGTCGAAAGATGTCTGCCCGGCGATGAGCCGATAGAGGACGTTCCGGTTGCGCCACCGGGCGACGGTGAGCGGCTCCGGCTTTTTCGCGACGGCATGCGCTGACCGGAACGCTTTGTCCAGGGCATCAGCCGCCTGATTCGGTAGGTCCGGAAGGTTGATGCCAAGTGTGATCAGGAACTGTTCGGGCTTTTGCCCCTCGTCCAGGTCGATCGTATGCGAGTAGAGCCCGTCCAGGCTGCCGATGTCGACCCGGATGGCCGTCACCCGGACGAAATGCTCGAGCGCCTTCTCACCCACCGTGACATCGTCGGGGGTCGTGAGTACAACCCCGTAGGAGGTCTTTCCCATGGTCGGAACCCGCGCGAAGGCGATATCGACCGCGTCCCGGCTGAGAGTGTCGAGCCGCAGGTTCTTCTGAAGCATCCGAAGTTCCGTGGATTTCTTTCCGCCGCCCCCGCCAAGGGCGGAACCGGCATCTTCGGCCGAACCCCGAGCTGAGCCGTCGGACGTGGGTTCGAAGACGGCAGTGACGGACACGCTGACGGAACGGCTGTCCGGCGCGCCGGACACCTTCCCGGAATCCGCCGGGCGGTAGACGAGCCCGGAAAGCTCCGAGATGTCTCTCATGAAGGGAACGACGAACGTTTTGCGTTCGCCGGCGGCGTTGATATACGAGACGCCGACCGGGGCGGATTTCTCGCGCTTCACGTCGATCCCGTAATACTCGAGGAGCAGCCTGGCCCCCTCTTCGGAGAATTCCAGAGCCGTCGGTTTTGCCGAGATGCCGAGCCGCGACAATAGGGCCATTGCGAGATTCGACGTCGCCCCGATATCGCCGAAGCCCTGTGTGACAACGCTTTCAGGGCAGGTGTCGAACCCGTGGGCCTGGCCGCCCTGGGCGTTCTTCGGAATGCAGGTGATCGTCTGCATCAGGTCGATGAAGCTCTTCTCATCCGTGACGCCGCTGATGGCGCGTATACCGAACGTGTTGACCGGCGGGATGATCAGGTTGTCATATCCATCGGCCTTTTCGAGCATGTACACCGGGCTGTACCGCTTGTCGAGATCCAGGGCGGAGTATCGTTTCATCGCCGCCTCGACGGCGCCGTCGAGAAGCCGAGCGAACGTCGATTCACGGGCTGGAACCTTCGCCTGCCAGGCTATCAGGGCTGGAGATGCGAATTCGCCCTTGCCGACGGGAACCTGAAGCTTCTCGTTGAACGGAGAGCGGAGGGTCCAGTACG
>MWAR01000095.1 GCA_002068715.1 bacterium ADurb.Bin374 | reverse complement strand
TTACTCCAGAAA
Organism: bacterium ADurb.Bin374; assembly: GCA_002068715.1. The sequence continues at coordinate 8,053 of MWAR01000095.1, read as the reverse complement.
ACTATCGAATTGTTCAGTTTCAGGGCAGAAGGTCACGAAATCGATCAACATTCCGCGGCCGGAGACTTATATATCACTGCATTTTTATTTGCATTCGGCCCAGGTCCATCCAGCAAGGGCGTTTCGGGCGGATGGCGATCTTCCTGCATCGGATTCCTGTATGACGAAAGCCGGTGCCGCACTCCCGGTCGTGCCGAGATTCAATTTAAGGAGCATCTTCCTTCGCATGAGGGGGCCACCGCCGTGGTAGAATGAAAAGGTTCCGATCCGGGATCGGTGCAAACGCATTTTTCTGCGGAGGTGGATTTATATGGAGAAAATGGTCCGCGTGTTCCTCGTCCTTCTCGTGCTCGCGCTGGTTTCAGCAGGTTCGGCGCAGGCCGCCAAGCCTCAGCCGGTGCCGTCCGCGAACGTCGAGGAGTGCTTCGACCAGATGACGGCAGACGTCGATCAGAAGGCGCTCGTCCGCTTCCTGCCCGAGAACGTCACCTCCTGGTATGCCCGCTGGAACATCATGGAAAACGCGAAGCGCTCGATCGACACGACGTATTTCATCGTCGAGCCCGACATCTTCGGCAAGAGTATGCTCGGCATGCTGCTGAAAAAGGCCCGGGAAGGCGTCGAGATCCGCCTCATGGTCGACGCGCGCGGCACCAAGGGCCTCGCCCGCAAGTTCTTCGGGCAGGACATCCTGCAGGAACTGGCCAAGTTCAAGAACGTGGCGATCCGCGTCTACAACCCCGTCAGCTCGAAACTGCTCGCCGCGTTCGAAGACATCCGCAAGATCACCGCCAGCAACCACGACAAGATCCTGCTCGTGGACGGCGAATACCTGATCACCGGCGGCCGCAACATCTCGATGAACTACTTCGTCGATCCGCAGGACGTTCCGACCGTGTATCGCGACACCGACGTCGTCATCCGCAGCAAGCTCGTCGCCCGGCAGGCCCGCGAGGCCTTCGAGTCCGAGTTCAAAAGCGGCAGCAACTTCGCCATCGGCGGCGACGCCCTCGGCAACATCGATGACATGCACCGCCATCTCGATATTGCCTACCAGGCCATGCGCCGGTTCATGATGGGAAGCGGCTTCTTCGAGCTGAAGAACCCCGAAAAGTTTTCCTCCGAGACCCGCTCGCTCGTCGGCGCAGTGAACGCCGAGCTGAAGCAGTATCCGCGCCTCGTCGGCTACGCCAGCTTCCGGCTGTTCCAGGGCGAGCACGCCTGGCCGGTCCGCCTGCTCGACAAGCATTCGCGCACCGGGTTCAAGAACGAGATCACCTTCAACCTGACCGCCCTCATGGATTCGGCGAAGCGTGAAATCATCATCCAGAACCCCTACGTCGTCCTCACCCCCGAGGCCGAAGCGGCCATCCAGCGCGCCAACGACCGCGGCGTGAAGATCATCATCCAGACGAACTCGCCGATGAGCTCCGACAGCCTGCTCACCCAGGCGATGTTCCTGGGCGACTGGCGCCAGATCCTCAAGAAAATGCCCAACGTCCAGATCTACGCCTACAAACTGCAGAACAAACTGCACTCGAAGGTGTTCGTGTTCGACCGCTCAGTCGCCGTCGTCGGCACCTATAACATGGACTATGTAAGCGAACAGATCAACTCCGAGGAAATCGCCGTCATCAAGTCGAAGCCTTTCGCGACCCAGGTCGCCAAGCGCATCGAAGAAGACATGCGCAACTCGCACCAGTATCAGATCGAAGTCCAGCCGGACGGCTCGATCAAGACCCTGTTCGGGCCGGAAAGCCACTCCGACCCCAAGGTGCTCGACCGCCTCAAGCTGTTGATGCGGCTCAACTGGCTCCGCCCCCTGATCTGATCCCCAGGTTCATTCGCAGACCGCCCCGGCCCCACAGGCCGGGGCGGTCTGCGTTCAGTCCGGTTTCGAAGCCGGGAGTCAGGCCCGGTGGCGATAGCCCAGCACCATGCCGTGCTTCTTGAACAGCTCCCGTCTGAAGAGCGGGTTGTAGGAAAAATACGTGACCACGCTCCAAAGATCCTTCATGTTGGTCTTGAAATCGAAGGCCCGGCGCATGATGGTGAGCGGGTTGTTGAACCGCCGCCGCATCCAGAAGCAGGCCTCGGTCAGCTCGTCGGGCGTCATCCGAGCGGGACGGAAGACGCAATCCCCGAAGTGATACCGGTCGTCGAGCCACCACTTGTCGTACAGAAGCCGCCCCTGGGCCTGCATCTCCTCGTAGAGCGGCGTTCCCGGGTAAGGGCTGAGGATGTTGAAGGCGGCGAAGCAGAACTTCTGGTCGATGGCCCACTGGACGGTCCGGCGGATCGAGGCCTGGTCGTCGTGGTCGTAGCCGATCAGGAACGCGGCCCAGAGCTGGAATCCCACGTCCCTGATCTTGCGGATCGCCGGCTCGTATCCCTCGAGCTGGAGGTTGCAGTTTTTGCCCATCAGGTGAAGGTTTTCGGGGCTCACCGACTCGAATCCCACCACCAGCCCGGCGCAGCCGCTCCGCTTCATGCTGTACCGATACCGTCTGCACGATATCGTCGAGATGAAAGGCTGGTGGCGCTCGCTCCCGTCGCTGGCCTTCTGCGGGAAGGAAGCCCTGGTATCCGATCTCTGCGGCGAAAAACTCGATTCCCGTCACGTGGCGGGAATCCTCGCCCGCCTCGCGGGCCCCGATGCAAGATGCTTCCTGGCCGCGGAGCGTGAGCCGTCGCCCCATTATTGTCTTTTTCTTCCTGCCGGCGGGCCAATATATAACAAAAAGAATATTTCAGTCCTGCTGGAAGAAGCCCTCTGCGAAAATTTCCATTACCGCTGGTGCAGGGAGGCCGGGCAACTGGCCGCCGCGGAAGTCGTGAACCTTTCCTCCGCCTGCTTACTGTTCCGGCGAACTCACCCGGCCCAGGAAGAGGACCGTCGTGGTCGGCTCGTGGACGATGAAGAACAGGAAGGGGTGGTCGGCCTTGAACTCGACGGGCATTCGGGCCACGCTCTTGGTCTGCATCACCACGGCTGTCGCCGCGGCCGCCTCGGTGCCTTCCTCGTCGACCTTCACGAACGCCTTGTGAAGAGCGGCGGAAATGAACAGTCCCGGCTCATTCTTCGCCTTCGCGGGGTCGAGCATTCCGTAAAAGTCCGCGTTCTTCTCGTCGAACGCGAGATTCACGCCCAGGCCCCGCAGAGCTTCGGCCAGCGAGCAGCCGCTTTCCATCTTGAATTTCGGAAGAGATACGTTCACTTTCGTCTCGTCGAGGCCGCTCAGCCATTCGGCGAAGGGTTTCTCCGCAAGCGTCGTCTCCAGTTTGGCGATGCCGTCACGCTCTCTGGGGAGAAACACATACATGGCCAACGTATCGCCCTTGTATGGAAGCCGAATCATCTGGAACACGTCACTGTCGGCAAACCGGAAATCGCCGGTCTGGCGCATCATCGGCACCTTCGTCTCCGTTTTCCCGTCGACGAAGAACGGGGCGTCGGTCGTAGCGTCCTTCGGGAACTCGGCTACCCAGGTTCCCTTGAAATAAACCGCATTCACCAGGACCATTCTCGTCAACTCGTTGAGGATCCCTTCCGGAATCAGATCTTTGATCAGGTTCTGCGTCTGGGCCTCGACCCACGCGTTGATCTCCAGCCGGATCTTCTGATAATCCACAGCGAAATCGACCGATTGGATTTCGCTGGCGAACGTCGTTTTGATGAGATCGAGGTATGACGTGGCGAAGGGATACGGTTTGTGTGCCCAGATGGCGTTCGCCACCGACAGCTTGTAATCGGCGGGCGCGGATGTGCCGCCGAACCCCGGGAAACTTTTCATGAAATCGCCGTACAGGCCGGCAAGCACTCCCTGGCCGTCGACCGGATACGCGAACGCCTTTGCCATCTCATCACGGGTCTCGCCGGCAGCACCGGCGAACGGCATGGCAAAGGCAATGTGGATACTGAATGGCGAGAAGAACAGGTTACCGGAAGCTCCGGCGGAAAGGCCTGACAGCAGCTTCAGACCCAGGGCGTTGACGCCGGCGGCCACCTGCTTCACGTCTGCCGGCGGCGGAGCGTCCGCGGCATCGACCGCCCCGCATCCCGACCATGCAAGGATCGCCACCAGCAACATTCCGAACCATCTCGAAGCTCGCGAACGACGACTGTTGATCATGTATTGCCTCCCGGAGAGTGATGATTGAATGCGAACCGGTCAGAGCGCGCGATCTGCACCGGAGTTCGCCGTACTCATGCAAGCATACGCCACCCGCCACCGTGACGCCACCTGAAGCGCAGAAGATCACGCACCGTGGCGCGGATTACCCGCCGGCATCCGGTTCGCGGCCGCCGCGACGGACGGCAGCACGGCCGAACTTCTGCCTGACCGCGTCGACCGCATGGTCGAGCGCTTCGAGCCGCGCGATCTCGTCGTCTCCGAACAGCGTCGGCTGACGCGGCTCGCGCGTGAGATGGGCCATGCCCACCCCGATCAGCCGCACCGGCCTCGGCAGTTCCTCGGCGGCCAGAAGCGCCAGGGCGGTATCTGCAAGCAGTTTCGTGCTCTGCGAAGGTTCCGGCAGCGTGACCTGGCGCGTGATCTGCGTGAAATCTGAAAACTTGATCTTCAGTCTGACGGTCCGGCCGAAATACCCCTGCCGCCGCAGGTCCTCCGCAACGCTCTCGGCCTGCCTTCTGATCCAGAGCCCCAGCTCGTCGCGATCGTATGTGTCGGCCGTCAGCGTGTCCTCGGCACTGCTCGATTTCGGCTCACCGTCGGGAACGACCGGCGTCGCGTCGATGCCGTGCGCCATCTCCCAGAGGCCGATTCCGCCGCTACCAGCCCGTTTCTGCCACCAGTCCCGCGGATATCTCCGGACGTCGCCGACGGTCCTGATGCCGAGCCGCTTCAGCGCTTCTTCCGTGTGGCTGCCGACGCCGGGCAGCCTGCCGACAGGCAGGGGGGCCAGAATACCCATCACCTGGTCGGCCGTGATCACGACAAGGCCGTCCGGCTTTTTCATATCAGATGCTATTTTTGCCAGGAATCGCACCGGGGCGATACCGGCAGAGCAGGTGAGACCGCCGGTGATCTCGCGAATGCGGGTCTTGGCGTGCATCGCGAGTTGTTCCGGCGGGCCGAACAGCCGTTCGGTTCCGGTGATGTCGACGTATGCCTCATCGCACGACATCGGCTCGACGAGCGGCGACAGCGTCTCGAGGAACTCCATGATCATGCCCGATATCTGCTGGTAACGCCTCATGCGCACCGGCCGAACTGCCGCATGCGGGCAGAGCCTCAGCGCCTGGGTCATCGGCATCGCGGAATGGACGCCGAACTTCCGGGCTTCGTAGGATGCCGCCGAAACGACACTTCGGTGCGTGCCGCCCACAACGACCGGCTTGCCGCGCAGCTCCGGGCAGTCGAGTTGTTCGACCGACGCGTAGAATGCATCCATGTCGATATGCATGATCGTGCGCTTCGAGGTGTCAGTCATCGTGACATGATCCATGGCTGGAGAAACTGCCAGACACGACGTTTCGGAGCCGTTCCGATGCCGGTTCCAGTCAAGGTTCCAGGATCGATCGGAGTTTCTCGCCCAGGGAGCGGATCTCGAACGGTTTTTGGAGGAAGCCTGCCAGGCCGTCGGTCGCGAACTGCCTGGTGCTCTCGCCCTCGGTGTAACCGCTCATCAGGATGACCGGCAGCCGGGGAAACTGCTTTTTCACCTGGAGATGCACTTCGTATCCGTCGAGATGAGGCATCGTCAGATCGAGCATCACGGCTGTCAGTTCGGCACCACGCTGTCTGCAAAGCTCGACCGCCTCTCTGCCGTCTTTCGCGATGATGACCTTGAAGCCGTAATACGACAGCATCATCGAGGCCACCCTGCGGATCTCGGCCTCGTCGTCGGCCAGCAGGATCGTTCCCATGCTGCGCCACGCGGAAATATCGCATTTCGGTCGTGAAGGGGACGCGCCGAGGCCCACGGCGGGAAGGAAGACGCAGAACGTCGTCCCGTTACCCTGCTTACTGTAGACGCGTATGGCGCCGTGATGGCCACGAACGATGCCGAGGACTGCCGCCAGGCCGAGGCCACGCCCCGTGAACTTGGTCGTGAAGAACGGGTCGAACATGCGCTCCTGGATCGAGGAATCCATGCCGCAGCCGGTGTCTGATATCTCCAGGGCGACGTAGCAGCCTTCCTTGGCGTTTTTTTCGAGGGATATTCCGGCAAGAAACGCTTGGTCGCACTCCATTTTCTTCGTCTGGACGATGATCGTGCCGGATTTGTTCTCGAGCGACTCGGACGCGTTCGTCAGGAGGTTCAGCAAAACCTGCCGCACATGCGCCGGATCGGCTTCGATCTCGGGAAGACCGTCACCAAGTCTGTAATCGACCACGGCCTTTTTCGAAACGCTGACCTCGATGATCTTGGACATCTCCCGGATCAGGTCGTTCAGCTGCAGATTCTTCCGCTCGGTGTAGCTCTTGCCCGCGTAGGCCAGCATCTGCCGGCACAACTCGGCGGCACGTTTCGACGCCGTGACGATCGGCTCGAGATGGCCCTGTATCTCGTGGTCGGACGGCAGGGACATTCTGACCAGGTCGACATGTCCCAATATCGCCATCAATATATTATTGAAATCGTGCGCGATGCCGCCCGCGAGGACACCCAGGCTTTCGAGTTTCTGCACGTGCTTCATCTGGCTCTCTAGCTGCCGGCCTTCCTCCTCCGCCTTCCGGCGGGTATACACGGACCACATTTCGGACATCAGCAGCGTCAGCTGCCTCACGTCGGAATCGTCATATAGGGTTTCCTTGTTCGCCACGCCGGCCAGCAAAACGACATTCTCGCGATCGAGAATCGGCGTCAGGAGAAGGCGGTTGATCGGGACATGGCCATCCGGAATCGTGAGGTCTCCGACTCCGTCACCGGGAAGGCCATTCAGCAGAACGGGCTTGCGCCGACGGATCGCCTCGGCCCTGACGCCGGACATTTTCACGTTCAGCTGCGTCGGCAGAACCGGCATCCGGCAGTCGCGCAAGGCGGATTTCGAGAGACAGTACAGAGAGGCCGTGGTGCCGTCGGCGCTCAACAGCGCAAGAAATCCGTAGCTGCTGGACGTCAGTCGCACGGCTTCTTCGAGGGCGAACTCGGCAAGGGTGTCGAAGTTCGTGGCCGGCATCTGGTTCAGCTTCAGAACAGCTTCGAGACGGGCTTCCTCGAGCTGAAGGGCGGCTTCTTTGCCTCGCCGTTCCCGCAGGTCGTGAAAAACCCCGAACGACAGGCACCGGCCAGTTTCGTCGACGTACAGCATCGTTGAACCCTGGACCGGCACGGGCGTGCCGTCACGATGCCTCAGCGTCAGCTCATAGGTCTTTCCGGCTATTTCCTTGTTGTCGAGCTCGAACAGGCGCTTCCCTTCTTCTCGCGACGCGGAAACCAGGATGTCGAGATATGTTTTCGTCCGGAACTCGTCGAGAGACCAGCCCAGCAGGTTCTGCGCCTGGCTGTTCGCCTCCAGGATCCTGCCTGTTGCGACGTCGGCGAGGAACGCCGCATCGTGGACCGTCTCGAAAAACGTGCGGTATTTCGCCTCGCTGGCCTTGAGCGCCCGCTCACACTGACCCGTTTCGGGGGTATCAGTTCTCACGTTCCTGCTCACTTTTCGTCCCTTTTCAGGGGGGGGTGTACAGTTCAGTATATCATATTGGCAACTACAATGACATTTTTCTGCATTCGCGTCAGGCCGCCCGTGCGACCGGAATATCAGCGAGGCTGGTCGTATACTTCGGCGAACGAAACTGCGACCGGAGTTTCCAGGGCCTGAACGTTCCTTCGCCCAAAAAGCGCACGGTGCCTCGGCCGTATGCGGCGTTCACCGCATCGATCGCCGTCATGAGGGCGCGGCTCCGCTCGGGGGTGGGATCTATGGCAGAGAAGAACAGGGACGGCTGGCGAATCTCGCGACCGCGAATCTCGCCGAGGAAGACACCGGTCTTGTGATAGGCAAAGCCGGGCCTGAAGATGGCTCGCAGTGCCCCAACCGCCGCGGCCACGAGCCGGCCGGCGTGGTGTACAGCTATATGAA
>MWAR01000094.1 GCA_002068715.1 bacterium ADurb.Bin374 | reverse complement strand
GAATTTCCGAGAGTCTGCCCATATCCGCGCTCCAGGGGTTCGAGAAAAAGCGTACCGTGATTCTCGTTGTCCGGATCTGTCGCGTAGGTTACCTTGGGGCGATTGATTTCGATCACGCAAGTGCCTCCTTGAGCCGTTACCGCGAGTAGTACTCGATGATGAGCGATTCCTGAATCTTCGGATCGAGCTGAGCGCGCTCGGGCAGAGAAAGGAACTTGCCCTTGCAGTTCTCGCGGTCGACTTGGAGCCAGGGGCTGGTTTCGCGGCTGATCGAGGCTTCCATGATGTCCTTAATGGTCTTGCGCAGCGAGCTGTTCTCACGCAGTGAGATCTCGTCGCCCGGCCGCAGCTGGAAGCTGGGAATGTTCACGTTGCGGTTGTTCACGTTGAAGTGACCCTGGGTAACCCACATGCGAGCCTGTGCGCGAGAAATGCCGAAGCCCATGCGGAAAACCACATTGTCCAAACGCGTTTCTAGTTCCTGCAGCAAGAGCACGCCGGTATTGCCGGACTTGCGGCTGGCGATCTCATAATACTTCTGGAACTGGCGCTCGAGAATCCCGTACATCTTGCGGACGCGCTGCTTCGCACGCAACTGGATCTCGTAACCGGTCTGCTTCTTGTTTCCCATGCGGTCAGAGCCATGCTGACCAGGGATCTTCGCGCGGCGCTTGATGGAACATTTGTCCGTAAAGCACCGGGCACCCTTGAGGAACAACGCATCGCCTTCGCGGCGACAAATGCGGCAACTGGGTCCTGAATAGCGAGCCATATCGTTCTCCTTCTCAGACGCGGCGCCGCTTCGGAGGGCGGCAGCCATTGTGCGGAATGCCGGAGACGTCCTTGATGAGAGTGACGTTCAGTCCGACAGTCTGAAGTGCGCGCACGGCGGATTCACGGCTCATGCCGGGGCCGGCGACGTACACTTCGATCTCGCGCATGCCGAATTCAAGGGCCTTGCGTCCGACCACTTCGGAGGCGACCTGTGCCGCATACGGAGTTGACTTGCGGGAGCCGTGGAAATTGTTCGCGCCCGCGCTCGACCAGGCAAGAACATTGCCGGTCAAATCGGTGATCGAGATGATCGTGTTGTTGAAAGTCGACTGGATGTGCGCCTGGCCCTTGGCGACGATCTTTTTCTCACGCCGCTTGGCCCGGGACTTTACTTTGGGTCCTGTTTTAGCCATATCTACTAACGCTCCTTGTGGATCCTATGAAGATTACTTGTTCCTGACGATGGACCGGCGGGGGCCCTTGCGCGTGCGGGCATTGGTGTGGGTGCGCTGACCGCGGACCGGAAGGCCCTTGCGGTGGCGGAGGCCACGATAGCAACCAATATCCATCAGGCGCTTGATCGACATCGACACTTCGCGGCGGAGGTCGCCCTCGACGCGGTAGTTCTGTTCGATAGCCTGCTTGATGAGACTGATCTCTTCTTCGGAGAGATCCTTCACGCGCTTGTCAGGACTGATCTTCGTCTTCTTGAGAATCTCACGGGACCGGGTCAGGCCGATTCCGTAGATATAGGGAAGAGCTGCTTCGATGCGCTTTTCCCGGGGCAGATCAACGCCGGCGATACGAGCCATTCTGATTTCCTCCTGTCAGCTCAACCCTGGCGCTGCTTGTGCCGGGGATTCTCGCAGATGACGCGGATGATTCCGCGCCGCTTGATGATTTTGCACTTTTCACAAATTTTCTTAACCGATGCCCGAACTCTCATGACTGCCTCCTGCAACAGTACGAAACGATGCCGTGGGGAATTATTTGAACCGGTATACAATGCGGCCGCGCGACAGGTCGTAGGGCGTAAGCTCCACCGTCACCTTGTCGCCCGGCAGAATGCGGATGTAGTGCATCCGCATCTTCCCGGAGATGTGGGCCAGAACCACGTGTCCGTTTTCCAGCTCCACTTTGAACATGGCATTGGGAAGAGGCTCCAGCACCTTCCCGCCGACCTGAATAGTATCCGCTTTGGTCATTCCAATGACTTCCTCCAAGATTACCTGACCGGCAGATTGGTCAGCACGCGGGGGCCATCGCTGGTCACCGCAACCGAGTGTTCAAAGTGAGCCGAAAGACTTCCGTCTTCGGTCACAACGGTCCACCCGTCGTCCAGGACTCGAACCGCATAAGCGCCCATATTCACCATGGGTTCGATCGCCAGCACCATCCCCACTTCCAGCCGCGGTCCGACATGGGGAGGACCGAAGTTCGGGAGCGCCGGTTCTTCATGGAGCCGATGTCCGATGCCGTGTCCGACGTAATCGCGCACCACGGAGAAACCGCGATGCTCGACATACGACTGGATGGCATTCGAGATGTCGCCGAGCCTGTTCCCGGGGCGGGCCTGCTTGATGCCTTCCCGCAGGGACTTCTCGGTGATCTCGAGGAATCGAATGACGGCGTCGCTCGCTTTTCCGACCGGCAAGGTCACGGCCATGTCGGAAAACAGCCCGCCGCGCTTCAATCCGATGTCAAGGCTGATGATATCGCCTTCCTGCAGCTTGCGCTTTTTCGAGGGGAAACCATGCACCACCTGCTCGTTGACGCTGCAACACAACGTCGACGGATAGCCGCGGTACCCCTTGAAAGCAGGAACGGCGCCGGCCTTGCGTATCGCATCTTCGGCGAATCGGTCCAGTTCATAGGTGGTAACACCGGGGTTGACCAGTAGTTTCACACCTTCGAGAACGGTAGCGAGAATGCCGCCGTTCTCCTGCATGAGCCCCAGTTCCGCGGGGGTTTTCAGCGGAATCAAGGCTGAATGAGAGAGTCAATTATACCACGGATCTTCGAAAAAATCATCTCGATTTTCCCGGTTCCTTCAACTTTGTGAAGGAGCTTGCGAGATCCGTAGTACTCGATCAGCGGGGACGTCTGGTCATGATAGACCTTCAGGCGGTTCGAGATTACCTCGACCGTGTCGTCCTTCCGCTGTATGAGTTCGCCGCCGCACTTGTCGCACACCCCACCCTTCTTCGGAGGCGTGAACTTCACATGGTAGGGGGCCGAGCACCCCTTGCAGGTGCGTCGCCCCGTCAGTCGTTCGATCAGGTCTCCATCGGGAACGGTGATGGCGATCACGCCCGTGACGCCGCCGATCGTCGAGAGAGCCTTGTCGAGCTCCTTCGCCTGGCCGACCGTTCTCGGGAATCCGTCGAGGATGAACCCCTTCGAGCAGTCCGCGTCCTCGATGCGCTTCAGGAGCACCGAAAGAACGAGCTCGTCGGGAACGAGGCCGCCCGACGTCACATACGACTGGACTTTCTTTCCGAGTTCGGAGCCGCTCGCGATCGCCGCACGAAGCATATCACCGGTGGACACCTGCGGAACACCGTAGGTGTCCACCATCATCTTCGC
>MWAR01000093.1 GCA_002068715.1 bacterium ADurb.Bin374 | reverse complement strand
AACGAGTCGACGGGCAACGGGGGCGGCATCGGCAGGTGACATCGAGTTCGGGGTGATGATGCGGAGTGTCATCGCAGAGTCTCCTTCAATATACTGAATATTATAATTTTATCAAAACCGTTTTCGCCCGGGGATACGGGATCCGACCCGGGCACATCGCGATGCGCCCCTACGAGGGAGACAACGGTATTGCATGTGTGAAAAGTCATTTGTTCAGCAGCCAGAAGCCGGTGTTGAGATAGGTCGCGAACGTCACCCAGGCCAGGTAGGGAATCAGCAGGAGCGCCGAGACCGGGTGTTTCCGCCAGAAATGAGCGATGATGGCGATCAGCGTGGCAACGAGGAACAGGATATCCGCAAGAGCCGCCGCCGGGTTCTGCCGGCCGAAAAACAGCGGCGTCCAGGCGAGGTTCGACGCAAGATGAGCGCCGATCAGCGCGTTGATGCGCATCGGGACGCGATCCCGCTCGTCCCGGTAGAACAGGAACAACGCCGCGGCGATCATGAGATACAGGATGGTCCAGACGGGGCCGAAAACCCAGTTCGGCGGAGTGAGCGGAGGCCGTTTCAGCGTCGCATACCAGGCGTTCATGGGGCGGGCGTTCCCTTCGTCACATGCCGCAGGGGCCGGGCGGCGCCCAGGCGCGGATCGCGCCCGCGAGAATGGCGACGTGGTAGCCGAGGAGGTAGAGAGTCACGACGCCGCGGTACAGCCTCGCCCCGGCAGCCGTCGGCGACGAGGTGTATCCGATGCCGGCCGCGATGACCAGGATGACGAGCGCCCCCGCGCCGCCGAGCAGCATCTTCGGCCAGGCCGGGAAGATCAGCGACGAGGCCCAGAGAAGCAGGCCATACCCGATCAGCATGTTCATGACGAGCAGGACGACGGCTCCAGCCGGTTTCAGGCGCAGCGAGTAGGAGTCGACGCCGTCGCGTTCCTCCTCGCGTCCGAACGTCTTCCGGCCGAACTCGAACACGTTGAACACGAACCAGTTGCCGAGGGCGAAGAGGGCGAACCCCTCGCCACACCCCACGAGCGGCCGGCCGGTCGCCATCGAGAACGAGAGAAAGCCGAGCATGGTCGCCGAAAAGGTGTGGGTGATCGCATACAGCTCGAGTTTCGGCCGCATCCAGTCGCCGACGAAGAACTCCATGCGCATCATCAGCGTGAAACACAGCGTCATGACCATCGTCGAGAACGAGGCCCAGCCCATATTTGCAGCTATAGAAAGTTCCACGAGAATCACCAGCAGGGTCACCGTGCCGAACTCGCCGAGGCCGATGAGGCCGCGCGCGAGGGGCCGCTCGGGATTGTGCTCGCGGTCGACGGCGTAATCCTTCACCTCGTCGAACAGCCGCATGTGGAGGAACACAAGCCAGACAACCGCGAACCCAGCGGCGAGCCGGACGGGGTCCCACGCGAAGCCGGGATCCGGCGGGCTGCCCATCAGCACGTTCGCGCCGTAGAAGGCCGCGACCGTGAGCGTGATGCCGAACGGGTCATGACGCTCGCGAAGGAACTGCCACCAGCGCCTGATGAACGCCGTCATTCCGTCCTCCGCCCCGTCTGGCGCGCCTCTCCTTGTATCATCGCCTCGCGAACGCGGTTGCTGCGAACGTCGTAGCCGTCGAAGAACCCGATCGATGTGTCGTGCCGCGGTGCATATTCCGCCAAGGTGCCTCTCTCCCTCCGGTGTTGCTGTCTGAGATCAGGTACAGTATCAGCTCAGGCTATCATGCCGGCCACAGGGAAACAACGTCCATGCGTTTCCCCTCGGGGATGTGAGTGACACAGGCCGGGCGTGATGTGATATGATCGCCCTAAGGGATCCGAAACCGCGAGAGGAGCAGGCAATGATACAGGCCGCCCATTTCATTCTTTACGTCGCCGACCAGGAGCGGGCTTCCGCGTTTTACCGGGCCGCTCTCGGCCTCGAGCCGCGCCTGGACGTATCGGGCATGACGGAGTTCGAGCTCCCGGGCGGGGCCGTTCTCGGCCTGATGCCCGAACACGGGATAAAAAAGCTGCTCGGTCCGGCCCTCGCCGATCCTTCCTGGGCTTCGGGCGCTCCTCGAGCCGAATTGTATCTCCTGGTCGATGATCCCGCCAAAGCCCATCAGCGCGCCATCGGCGCCGGTGCCGTCGAGCTCAGCCCTCTCGCTCCGCGCGATTGGGGACACACGGCCGCATATAGCCTCGATCCGGACGGCCATGTACTGGCCTTCGCGTGTCAGGCCAGCCGGAAGTAGGCTTCACCTTTTCATTCACCCACGGCTACCGACGCTCATGAGAGCAAGATATTTTACTGAAACAGGAATCAAACGATGAGTGAGAGCACCCCAAAAGAACCCCATCCCATATTTTCGACCTTGCAAGCCCCGACAGGCACGAGCGTCCCACGCAGTAAGATCGTGTCGGCGGTCGAAGCCGTCTCGATCATCCGGGACGGCGACACGCTCGTCACCGGCGGCTTCGTGGGCATCGGCTTTCCCGAAGAACTGGCCATCGCTCTCGAGGCGCGATTCCGCGATACGGCGACACCCCGCGATCTCACCCTGATGTATGCCGCCGGCCAGGGAGACGGTGCCGAGCGCGGTCTGAATCACCTCGGCCACGAAGGTCTGGTGAAGCGCGTCGTCGGAGGCCATTGGGGCCTGGTGCCGAAACTCCAGAAGCTGGCGCTCGACAACAAGATCGAGGCATACAACCTCCCCCAGGGCGTCATTTCCCACATGTATCGCGACATCGCGGCACACAAGCCGCGCACCATCACCTCCGTCGGACTCGGCACGTTCGTCGACCCCCGGCTAGGCGGCGGCAGGATCAACACCTGTACGAAAGAAGAGCTGGTCGAGGTGATGACATTCGACGACCGCGAGTATCTCGCCTACCGCACGTTTCCGGTCAATGTCGCCCTCCTGCGCGGCACGACGGCCGACCCGGAAGGCAACGTCACGATGGAGCGCGAAGCTCTGACGCTCGAGGCGCTTTCCATCGCGATGGCCGCGAAGAACTCGGGTGGCTTCGTCATCGTGCAGGTCGAGCGGATCGCCGACAGCGGCACGCTCAACCCGCGCCAGGTCAAGATTCCCGGCATTCTCGTCGACTGCATCGTGATTGGAAAGCCCGAGAACCACGCCCAGACGTTCGCTACGCCCTACAACCCGGCCTATTCCGGGGAACTGCGCGTCCCGATGGGCTCGATCCCACCGATGCCGCTCTGCGACCGCAAGATCATCGCCCGGCGCGCCGCGTTCGAACTCGAGCCCAACAGCGTCGTCAACCTCGGCATCGGCATGCCGGAAGGCGTGGCCGCGGTGGCGAACGAGGAGAAGATCGTCGAGTTTTTGACCATGACGGCCGAGCCCGGCGTCGTCGGCGGCGTTCCGGCCTCGGGCCTCGATTTCGGCGCCGGCATGAACACGCAGGCGATCATCGACCAGCCGTACCAGTTCGATTTCTACGACGGGGGCGGTCTCGATGTCGCCTTCCTCGGCCTCGCCCAGACCGACCGCGAGGGCAATCTGAACGTCAGCAAGTTCGGCCCGCGCCTCGCCGGCGCCGGCGGTTTCATCAATATCAGCCAGAATGCAAAGAAGGTCGTCTTCGTCGGCACCTTCACCGCCGGCAAGCTCGAGCTCGAGATCAACGACGCGAAACTGAGCGTGAAAAGCGAGGGCAAGGCGAAGAAGTTCATCCAGCACGTCGAGCACGTCACGTTCAGCGGGAAACACGCCGTTCTGCGCCAGCAGCCGGTGCTGTATATCACCGAGCGCGCCGTGTTCCGCCTCACCCCCGAAGGCATGGAACTTGTCGAGATCGCGCCGGGGGTCGACCTCGAGCGCGACATCCTCGCCCAGATGGAGTTCCAACCCGTCATCAAGAGTCCGCCGAGGCTGATGGATCCGCGCATTTTCCAGGAGGGTCCCATGGGCCTCCGCGACTCTCTGCTCTCCGTGCCGCTCTCGGCCCGCCTGACGTTGAACGCGCAGCAGGGGGTGCTGTTCGTGAACTTCGAGGGATTCAACATCAAGACCGAAGGCCAGATCCGCCAGATCGAGGAGGCCGTGGCCGCCCTCATCAAACCACTGGGGCGGCGCGTCGGCGCGATCGTGAACTACGACCATTTCACGATCTCCCCCGACCTCGTCGATTCCTACACCACCATGGTCGAGCGGCTCGTCAAGACGCATTACAGTGGCGTCACGCGGTACACGACCAGCGCCTTCCTCCGGGTGAAGCTCGGCGAGGCGCTGAGCGAGCGGGGCGTCTCTCCCTACATCTACGAGAGTCGCGAAGAGGCCGAACGGGCGCTCACGCACATCAAGGGAAGCTGACAGGCCCCCGATATCGAGACCGGCCCCGGGAGTTCCTTCCGGGGCCGGTCATAGTATATATTCACTCTACTACATTCTGGATATTCAGTCCCCGACCCTGTTCGCGGTGAGTATGTCAAACCACGAGCAACATCTCATCCTTCGACAAACCCAGGGCGAACGGAAGGTCGGCCTGCCCGCGGCATGTCACGGCATGCTGGCGACGGGGAAAAAGCCTTCTGCCGTCTGAGCGTTTCCCGTTTTCGTCGTCGAGGGGTGGATGGGCAGAGACCGTTCGATCACGATCGGGGGCGAACCCGGCATGCTGATGCGCATCATGACGGATTTGTTCTTCTCGGCACCGCTGTTCAGCTCGAGAGCGTCACACTTCGCTGGCACCCCCGTCCAGAACCGGAAAACCTCGGTTCCTGCCTTCGAACCCCGCTCGATCTCGCTGCGCGATGGATATGTATCGTATGTTATTGTACCTTCGGGCCGGACGATGATCAGTGACATCTCGCCGCCCAGATGAAAATCGGTGCGCCATTTCAGGCACCCCGCGAGATCTTTCTCGAGGCGGTTGCCCAGGGCAAGAAACACGGTCTGGACATGCGACTGTTCCGAACCCGTCCGGCTCTGGCGACCAAGTTTCGAGAAGATGCCCATGACGAGGGACATGAGAATCGCGGCGCCCGCGATGTAGGCGAGGATTTCCGCCATGGAAAAGCCATGGCGGTCGAAGCTGTCAGTTCGGCGGCGCATAGGCAAACCCCTTGATGCTCATCTTGCGTTTCGGCGCATTGGCGGGAGCCCCGGGCATGCGGAACTGGGTCTCGACGTCGATGAGCCTGTAGCGCGGATCGGCTCCGGCGCTCACGTTGACGGACATATGATACGTCACGCTGCCGACCGTCCGGTCGCCGTCCCAGCGCTGGAACACCTTCGTGAACGTCGCGTTCGAGGCATTTGCAATCTCGTCGAACCGCATCGCCTGGAAGTCGGCGAGGCAGGAGAGCAGTTGCGAGTTCGCCACGACGGCGTCGCGCGCCGCGATCGAGACTCGCCGCGTGCTGACGAAGTGCCTGACTAGCGGCAGCAGCAGCACCGCCAGGACGATCATCGCGACGACAAGTTCCACGAGCGTGAAACCGCGATTACGATCCCACTCCGCGTCTCGCGCCACACAGAAGCCCAGCCTTCCATCAACAATATATTTCATATTATATATTTATAGTTTCACGATATCGACACGTCTGTTCAGCGTCTGTTGGGCTTCCGTATCGTCCGCGTCGCCCCGCTGCCCCTTTCCCACGTAATCGATTCTGGTCGATTCGATTCCATGTTCGACAAGCCATCGCTTGACGGAATACGCCCGCTGCACGGACAACTCGAAATTATAATCGACCGGCCCCCGGTAATCCGTATATCCCTCCACCCGGATTCTCTGCTCCGGCCTGCCTTTCATCATAGAGAGAATGGCATTGAGGGCCGGAATCGATGCGGCCTTGATCGTCGCCTGGTCGAAATCGAACAGGATGTCGACGGACACTTTTCCGGCCACGTCGAGTTCCTGCGTGAAAGCTTCTCCGGCAATGCCGTCGATGCTGATGTCGAACCCGTCCTCCTTGTAGTCCTGCACCGACTGGGATTTGAGAGAAACCGAGCTTTCCACGGGCTTCGGTGGCAGGGCGCCGGTCGGCCGGCTCACGGGGGCTCCGACGATCGCAGTCACCGAGGTGTCACCTGGAGACGGCATAGGGCTCGAGGCGATCCTGGAACGGGCCGGCACCACCTGCATTTCGACCTCGTTTCCCTGCTGGCCGAAAACGACCCCGTACCGGTGGGGCTGAGCTCCGGCCCAGACGGAGAACATCATGAACAATGACGTGCAAAACAGAACGAGATATGCCTGGGACCATACGACATCACCCACTTTTTTCATGGTTCCTCTCCCGGCTGTTCCTAGGCGGCGGATCCCCTGTGCCTTCTCTTTTGCTCATTCGGACAATTTGACGATATCGACGCGTCGGTTCAGTTTCCGCTGTTCCTCGGAATCGCCCTCGGCGCCGCGCATCCCCTTTCCGACGTTGTTGATCCGAAGCGAGGAGATGCCGTTGTTGACAAGCCACTTTTTCACGGCATAGGCACGATCTTCCGATGCAGCCTGGCCATAGTCGGGAGCCTGGCCCAGCGCGTACCATTCCATGACGCCCGTGTAATCGACATATCCCTCGATGGTAATCTTGAGGGTCGGGCGGTCCTTCATCATTTTCAGAATGCTGTTGAGCGTTTTCATCGTCGTGGAATCCGACAGGTCGACTTCCCGGGCATCGTTGTCGAACAGGATCGCAAGTGAAAGTTTGCCGGTGGCATCCAGGTCGTTCGAGACGGCTTCGCCTGCCACGTCGTCGATACTGACTTCGAATCCGTCCTCCTTGTAGTCCGCGACCGACTCGGACTTCAATTCGACGGACGCTGCCGGTGCATTCGTGGAAACAGGCACCGTCGACCGTTTCGCAGGGGCAACGACGATGCCCCGAACCGACGGATCGGCCGGCGTCGGCATGGCGTTCGAGGCGATCCCCATGCGGGCGGGAACGACCTGCATTTCGACTTCGTTCCCTTCCTGTCCGAACGTGACGCCATACCGCGGTTTCGGCTCTGCGGCGACCGCCGTCACTCCACCGGCCAGCCAGACCACCAGCGCAACGGCGAACGTGGCCCGGGACAGGGCATTGTTGAAAGACCGGTTCATGGCAACGACCTCCTCTTTCGTAGTTTCACGTGGTACCCGCGTGATCACAGGGGTTTCAGGGCGTCAGCTCCCTCACGCGGAAAAGCACCTTCGCGTTTTCGCGCAACGGTTTCCCGAAAGTGTACACTTTCGTCTTGCCGCTCATGAGCCGTTCGATTCCGTTGCCTCTCAGGGTGTAGGTCACCTGTTCGAGTCCGCCGGACGTCATGACTTCCATGATGCAGCCGTCCGCCGTCGGCTCGAGCTTTCGCGCCATCCGCGAGTCGGCATGGAACGCATCCATGAACAGGGCCGCCGCCATGTAATACGCGGCGACATCCTGGTCGTTCGCCGAGAGACGGCCCTGCTGGCGCCAGACGTAAAAATACGCCCCGGCGACCAGCGTCAGAATCAGCACCACGACGACAATTTCGATCATCGTGAAACCCCGGCCCCCGTTCGGGGCGGGTGCGCGGATACCTGGAACGCGTTTATTTGCCGGGCTCGACGACATATTCCTCCTCTTCGGACACCCTGTACCGGTAGGGAGAGCCGGCCGACATGGCCGAGGAAACGGCATACGGATCGAACCTGGGGTCCCAGTTGATCTGCTTTTTCTGAGCGTTCACCATGTTGGTCAGGTCGATCTCCCCGGCGGCGATGCCGCCCTTGATCGTGAAGGCATTGCGCGGCGTGAGCTTTCCGCGCAGACAGATCAGCTGTGCTTCGACCGGCTCCGATGTATCTATCGTTATATTTTCAGTGCAGACCAGCGTCAGAGGTTCGGCGGACCGGATGCCGGCCCGGATATCGATGTTTCCGCCGACGATGAGCACGCCGCCGGCCGTCACATTCCACGTTCTGTCGATGAGCAGATCCTCAGGCCCGAGATACACGACTCCGGCCACCGCGATATTGCCGGCCTGGTCGAGATGCCTGTCGAGATACGCCTTCGGCGTGGCATACATGGCGGTGATCTTCGGCCCGAACTCCCGTATACCTTCGATCTCGCCCAGGCCCCCTTCGAACGCGGGTTTCCCGGAAGCGCCAAACACGCCTTCCGCCTTGCGAAGACCTTCAGCCCCGCCCGCCCAGAGGTCGAGGCCGGTGATGGCGTCCGGCGGCGGGTCGGTGTAAGCCTTCGACACGGGGTTTTGCACCGTCCCGGTTTCCCGTTCGGCGATCGCCAGGTAGTTCAGACCCTCGATGAAGGGTTCCGACACCAGCATCGTCTGGGAACTCCGCCACTTGTTCCAGCCGGCGGCGAGGCCCGCAGAATCGGCGACCATATTCCATAATTGCGCATATAAAACGAAATCGTCGGCGTAGTTTCGCGGCGAGGTCGGCGGGTTGAGGAAGGCCTGCTTGTAGCTCGCCTCGCCGGGAAAGCCGGGAACACCGACTTCCTTGAACGTCTTTTCCACGCCGGAAATGTTGATCTTGCAGTCCACCGACCGCACCCGGAGATATCGTCTGAGAACGGGGCCGAACAGGAGGGTCGGCGACAGATCGCCGTTCGTGCCGAACGGCCGGACGATGCTGGCCTTGGGGAGCGACGGGAACAGGTACCGCACGCTCAGGAAGTCGGAAGCGACGACGACGGAGCCACCCTTGCTGATCGTGTAATCGCGTTTCAGGCCCTGGAACTTTTCGTTGACCTGCGTCACCGTCGTTCCGCCGGCCTGGGGCGGGGTGTTGACAGTCGTCTGAAGCGCATCGTTGCTGTAGGCCCCGAACCGAAGCATCGACCGGTCGTCGTAATCGGTGTCCTGGGCGGATCCAGCGAGGTTCAGCGTCCACGCCGAGGTGTCGGAATTGAGGAACACCCACCCGGATGTTTTCGACAATTCGTTGAGATCGGGAAGGGTGCCAAGGTCGATCGCGGGGGTCACCACATTGAATCCGTTCCCGGAACCACGATTGTTGAGAACCAGCGGAGTGCCGTTCGAGAAGCCGGTGCCGTTCGTCGTGCGTTCGAGCGCGTTGACCAGATCGTCGGAGGCGGGTTTCTTCCGGATGAAACAGGTGAACTTGCCGATCACCGGATGCACCCCAAGATACACTTTGACCCCGCGGCTCATGCGAACCTTCCGATGGGCGTTTCCCACCTCGGCAACGGCCTCCACATCGATGCGACCCATTTTTTCGACCGGATCGTCTTTGAACCCCGGCGCTCCCGCGGCGAGCGGCTGCCATTGGGAAAGTCGCACCCGAAGGGACAGATCGCCATTCAGCTTGTTGATATACTGCTTCAGCTCGTCACACGGTTCGACATCGCCCTCGTAGTCCGTTCCTCCCTCGCTGAACAGGGCATCGTAGAAGTCGCGACGGACGAATTCGGGAGAAACAGTGTATGAGCCGCTGGCGAGGGCGGCGATCGCCCATCCGGCCCCCGCCTCGGCAAGCCCGAGCGCCCGGCTGGCGTCAATAAAATACGCAGCGCTATGCACCTGTCCCCGTGTCATGTAGCTGAGAGCACCGAACATCAGGGCCAGCACGAGCGCGATGAGAACGATCGCCGGCAGGAGGAAACCGCGTCGCGCGGCGAGGTCCGCCGGCCGCTCCGCACTCCCAGTGGGGCCGCTCATCGGTTCTGGCATCGAATCTCCATCATGTTGCGAGGGGCCGGCGGAAGCAGAGCCGGTCTCCCGCATGATACCACGAGAACCCAGGAACGCTTTACCGCCGAGAACCGGAGACACAGAGTTTTTCGAAGAAATTCCCTTTCTCTGTGTCTCCGGTTCTCGGCGGTGCGTTGTCGTATGCAATGTCGCAGGTCTCAGAAACGGGGTTGCAGCTCAGTTGCCGCCGAAGCCGTCGCCGCCGTCGCCGGTCATCGTTTCAGGCTGCTGGTAGACGGATTCGGGCTTGTTTTCGAATGGGCTCTTCGGTTCCGTCGTCTGCTTGCCGGTTTCGGGCTTCGGCTTGTCGGCCGGCTTGTCCGGCTGATGCTGCTTGTCGAGCTCGCCGGCAGGTTTTTCATGATTTTTCGCGGGAATGACCTTGTCAATTTTGCCGGCAACCAGGGCGAGCGTCTGGCCCACCCTCCACTCGAACTCGGCCATGCCCTGCTGTTCGGGCTGGACGGCAACCTGGCCTTCGACGAGGGTAACGCTTCCGATGCCGTCATTCAGGTTGAAACCGATGGTCGTTCCCCGGACTCCGAGCACCGCGCCTGGAACGCGTACCGAGAAGCCTTTCTTGCCGCGCTTGAATGCGGCGGTGAAC
>MWAR01000092.1 GCA_002068715.1 bacterium ADurb.Bin374 | reverse complement strand
TTACTGTGATCTCATACCTCTCCCGAAAGGGACGCTGCTCTTCCTTCTCGGGGATGTAACCGGGCATGGGGCCGGCTCGGCCCTGCTCATGGTCATGGTCAAAACGGCTGTGACGAAATTCGCGGAGTCGGGAACCGATCCGAAGGAGCTGATGAACGGTCTCAACCGGCTGATTTTCCGTCTGATGAAACGCCGGAAAATGATGACCTGTGTGATCGGCACCCTTGATCCGGGAACGGGACGCATCCTGGTCGTGAACGCCGGCCATCCGTATCCGTTCAGACGAAAGAGTTCGGGAGACGTTGAGGAGATTCCCACGGTCGGTTTTCCGCTGGGCGTCAACGATAAAAAACTCCGTCTGAAGGGGGCAGAGATCACGCTTGCGCCGGGAGACGCCCTCGTGCTGTATACCGATGGGCTTGTCGAGGGAATGGACGAGGCCGGGACTGTGTTCGGATACGACCGTCTCTATGCGACCGCCCGCACGACCCGCGCCGAATCGGCGAAGGCGATCCGCGAAGGCCTCGTCTCGGCATTCATGCATCATCACCAGGATCCGAAGCTGGAGGACGATCTGACCCTGATCGTGCTGCGACGTCATGCTTGAAAAGATGAAACTTCTGTTGCGGGTGGCGTCGTTTTATGTATTGTTTGGTATAATACCCATCCTCGGCGGCGCGCTCCTGCTTCATCACGCGATCGATGCGTCCGAGGCCGCGGAGCTGGTTGCGACGGTCGCGGCCCTTCGCGACGAACTGGCCGGACTTCGCAGCAGGGTCGACCCGAAAAATTTCTATTCGCGATGCTTCGAATCCCTGGGACGTGACGACGTGGCCTCGAGAAACCTCGATCTGGCCCGAAACCGTATCGGCCGATGGGGTGGTCCCGTCGATCTCTTTCGGTTCGACGACTCTGCCGTGCTGGCGACCATGACCTGGCGCCGCCCCGAGGCGCCCCCCGCCATGCGGGTCATCTGGCGGGAGCTGTGTCCGGGTCCCGATGGCGCGCCAGAGCGCACGAGACCCGAAGAAGCCACGCTCGATCTGCTGTTCGGCTCTGATTTTACCACCGGCCTCCTCCATACTGCGGGGGGGCGGGGGGTCATCGTCAAATCCGGCCAGTCCGACAGCTTGCTCTTCTGGAAACGGTTTGAGAATGAAGGCGGCCTGATATGCGCCGTGTGGCAGGTTCCGTCCGGCGAAGAGCTTCTCCGAAAGCTGAAGCGGTTGCATCTTCGGCCGGGAACGACCCTTCTGGCGGCCAGGCCGGGAGAACCGTGGCGCCAATCCGGCGTCGACTGTCCCGGCGAAGCCGTGACCCGGGCCGCGGATCGTTTCCGCCTCTACAAAGACCCCTGGCTCGAATCCGACGGCCTCGTCTGGGTGCCGGATAAGCTTGGCGAAACGGAACTGCTGGCGTGCCGGCCGAATCCCGCCGTGTTCGCCGCGCGCCTGCGCCTTTCCGTGAATGTGATTTCCCTTCTGCTTGCTGCCGGGGCGATGATCTTCTGGTATCGATGGCTCGTCAGGGGCGCCGATATCTGGGTTTCCGTCCGTGTCAAACTGATCCTCCTCTTCCTTTTCTCGACGTTCCTGCCGCTTGTCGGTCTGGCCGGCCTCGCCGTCGAGGCCGTTTCCGAACGGGAAAAGGTGCTGACGGAACGGGCGCTTCACCAGGGGAAGTCCCTCCTGGAATCGATTGACGCCGGCTACGAGGCCGATCGGAAGCGCCTTCGCGAGGTGTTCCGGCGCATCCGGGACGACCGCGGCCTTCGAAGTCCCGATCCGGCGGTTCGCCAGGCTCGCATCGCCGCTCTCAAGAAAAAACATGCGATGATCAAGATCGAGTTCCGTGACAGGCGCGGCGAACTCGTCGTTTCCACCGACAGACCCGAGATGCTCGCACGGGTAGAAAATATATTCAGAGTTATGGCACAGATCGGCCTGGAACGCCATGCGCCCGAGCTGATGCCGCCCGACGTGTCCGGAACCGTTCGCCAGGTCGACCTGTTTACCCGGATGGCCTTCGAAAACCCGGCCCTCGGACTCTCTTCGGCGATGGACCAGCCGGGAACCGTTCTCAATCTCGATTTTGCCATCTGCCGCGGCCTGTGGTTCTGGGACGTGATCCGCGATCCTTCCCATCCGGCCGCGTTCGTCAACATCGTGAAGGATCGGCGCGCGGCGGTCGATTATTACCTGAAACAACGGTTTGCCGCTCGCGCGAAATCGACCGACGGATTCCGGGTTTTCGCTTACGACATAGACGGCGGCACGCTTACGGGCCGTGAAAAGGCCGGAATACCGTCGGCGCTTCGCGTGCTGCTCGACAGATCCCGAATTTCCGGGACGGCGGCGACGGATGCCTTTTTCCATCGCGGGGTGGAACATCTCGCCATCTGCATTCCTTCCGTCTTTCTCGGGCGACGTCAGCTGATAGCGACCATCCCCAGGGAATACGTTCTTTCAACGCTTGGCGATTTCAGGACCGTCGTCTGGCTGATGTTTCTCATCATCGCGACGTCGGCCGTGGTATCCGGGAAAATCCTGGCGGATCTTTTCCTGAAGCCGATTGCAGAACTGGCTGCGGGAATGACCGCCCTCCAGGGTGGCGATACCTCCGTGCGCGTACGCGTCGAATCGGGGGACGAACTCGGCGAACTGGGCAGGGCCTTCAATCGGATGCTCGAGGACATGCAGGAAGTCCGGATGGCGAAAATGGTTCAGGATGCGCTGATTCCGGCGGGCAGGCTCACGATCCCCGGATTCGACGCAATCGTCATCTTGCGTCGGGTATCCGAGCTGAGCGGCGACTACGTCGACGCGATGAACCTCGCGGATGGCCGCTGGCTGTTCGTAACGGGCGATGTGATCGGTCACGGCACGAGCGCGGCTCTCACGATGGCGATGGCCAAATCGATAACCATGCAGTGCGCCGAAGAAAGCGGCGACCCCGTGCGCCTCCTCAGCCAGCTCGATCGCATCCTGTTCCGGCTTCTCGAGCGGCGGCAGATGATGTATTGCGCCGCGTTCGCCCTCGATACGGAAACCGGTTCCATCGAAATCGCCGGCGGCGGTGCCCCGTTCCCTTTCATCAGACGCCGGAACGGAGTCCTCGAAAGAGTCCGCATGGAACATCTTCCGCTGGCTTCGGACTCCTGCCCGGCACCTTTTCCGCGGCAATGTGTCGTTCTTGAACCAGGCGAGATCCTGATGCTGTTCACCGATGGGCTCATGGAGAATCGCGACGTCGCCGGTCTCTCGTTCGGCGATGAGCGGCTCGAGCAGGCGTTACGGTCGGCGCCGATGACGGATGCGGCGGCGTTTTCCCAAAGCATCATGGCTTCCTACGACGGATTCGTCGGATCGGCATTGCCGGATGATGACCTCTCCATCCTCATTCTCCGGCGACAATCGGCACCTTCTCTGCCTGAAGCCTGAACCCATGCAGATCACATTGTGCCCATGATCGTCGTCGCCATTTTCGCGTTCCCGTTCGTGCTGAACCTGTCGAAGCACGAGAGGATCACGCCCTCTTCGACAAGCTCAGGGCGAACGAGTCGTTTTCAAGGATGATACCGGAAAATTAACCGGTTCAGGCAGGGTTGCGTGAGGCGATGGGAACGAATAGAATTGTGAGAGATGTGATCGCCTCGATGCAGAGGAAGGGAGAAATGCGATGCCCGTCGACAAAAAGCCGGCGGTAGTGGTTGCCGCCGCAGGGCAGAACGTGTGCCCGTCCTGCCGTGCTCAGAACGAGATCGGCAGTCTGATGTGCAAGCGCTGTGGTGAAATTCTTTCATCCAAGGGAAAAGGGAAAAAGGGGCAGACCCCCGAATTCGACGCCACGGAAGGCTCTTTCCACCCCGGCTGTTGGGTTGCCATCGGCGCCATGATGCTGGCGGCGGTGCTGTTCTTTTTCATGGCGGTCCGGTCCGGCCCGAAGCCGGGAACGTGCGAATACAACCAGGGCCACATCGGAATGGCGGTGTATAAATACAATCGCGCCCATCCCGAGTCGAAAATGACGGCACTCGATATCGATGCCCTGATGAAACCGGGAAAATCTGGAAAGCCACTGCTCAAGGACCGGCCGTCGTGCCCCATCGATTCGTCAGCGCGCTATGAACTCGATGCCGACGGAGCTTCGGTCGTCTGCACGCGCTGTTCGAAAAAGAAAGGTAGATAATCCCGGCCGCATTTTGCCCCTCTGCTGGCATTGACGCCGTACGGCAGGCTTGCTATGCTGATGACTCCCGGGGAACGCTCCTGGTCTCTGCCCAGGCTGTCTTCCCGTGAAAACCGCTGTGCGGGAGTGTCTATGCGATACATGACGTTCAGGGCCCTTTGCTTCTGCGTAGCCTTGATGGCTTTGCCGGCTTGCCCGTCCTGGGCGGAGGATCTGTCGGCAACCCTCTTCAATCAGGGCATGCAGCTGTACGCGCGCCAGGATTACCGGGGAGCTGCCGACTATCTCGGCCAGGTGTGCGATATGTCCCCGGACTTCCATCAGGCCCGTTTCTACCTCGTCTACTCGCTGCTCGCGACGAAACGACAGGCGGATGCTCTCGAACAGGCGAAGATACTCTGCGAAAAGAATCCGGGAAACCAGCAGTTTGTTGCGCTGCGCGATCAGATCGCGAAAACGGCTCCGGTTCGTGACCCGGCGAAACCGCTTGTTCCGACCGCGATCCCCCAGGAAGTGATCCTCGGCGGGTATAACAGTGTCGAGACGACCCGGGAACCACGTGCCCAGTCGGCCACGCCGACGGCCCGTCCGGCGGCAAAACCCCAGACAGACCTGGAAAACGCCATCTCGGCGATCGATACCGAGCAGTTTGCTTCAGCAGCCCAGATGCTCGACGCCATCCTCAAAAAAGACCCGAAAAATTATCGTGCCCTCCATTACCGCGGGGTTTCCGAACTGAATCGACAGCGGTATGCCGAGGCCCGGACCTGGTTCGAAAAGGCGCTTGCCGTGAAATCGGACAATTTCGAAACGCTGTTCCTGCTCGGCGATGCCCAGCTCAGGGCGGGAATGGGCAAGGAAGCCGAAGGAACGTTCTCGAAAGCCCTGAAACTGCGTCCCAACGATGTTTTCGCCATGCTGAAGCTGGCCGAGGCGAAACGCAAGCAGGGGGCCCTGAAAGAAGCCGTCGAACTGTATGCGCAGGTGAAGCAGCTCGACCCGAACGTCGTCGAGGCGCGACTCGCGCTTGCCGAGACCCTCGTCGATCAGGGCAAACTCGACGAAGCGGCCACGACGGTGAACGAGGTGCTTTCGACCGACCAGGCGAATCTGCAGGCGCACTTCCTGAAGGGAAGGATCCTTTACAGGAACAACCTCCTCGACGACGCGGCGACCGAGATGAAGCTGGCGCTCAACGCCCAGCCGGATAATATATTCATCAAAGTATGGCTCGCGAAAGTTCTGCTCAGCGGCTTCAAAATGACCGAGGCCCTCGACGTGGCCTCCCAGATCCTGAAGGACGACCCCGACAACTACGATGCACGGCTGCTGACGGCCGAGGCCCTCATCGGAAGCGGAGAGGTTGCCGATGCCGGCGAACATCTCGATCAGGCCGCGAAAAAGCGCACCTCGCCAGAGTTGACCCGTCTGCGCGCGATGCTGGCGCGAAAAGCCGGAAACAACGATGAGGCAAAAAAATATTATTCACAATATATCCACGAAGATGCCGGGAACGGCTATGCGTCCATGGAATACGCGCAGTTCCTCGAGGAAATCGGCGAGATTGCCGATGCCATGAGCGTTCTCGAATCTGTCAAAACCGCTTTTCCCGACACCAGCCTGATGCAGGCCGCCGACGCGCGAATCGAGGCGCTCAGACCCCGCCTCCCTGAAGGCGGGAATTCCGCTTCCGGCGGGGAACGGTCGTCGCAGCAGCCCGAACGGGTCCGATACTGAGCGTCGCGCAGGGCAACCGTCACGAAAGGACGATCACAGCATGTGTGGAATCATCGGTTACATCGGCACGAAGCCGGCCAATGAGGTCATCTTCGAGGGGCTCACCCGCCTCGAGTATCGCGGATACGACTCGGCCGGCATCGCCGTGCGCGAGGGGAACGAACTCCTCGTCAGGAAGGACATCGGAAAGCTCAGGCAGCTGCGAAAAATCCTCGTCGACGAGTTCGGCTCGGCGAGTTCACAGGGAATAGGCCACACGCGCTGGGCGACACACGGACGGCCGTCGGTGTTCAACGCCCACCCGCACGGCGACTGCCAGGCGACGCTCCAGGTCGCGCATAACGGCATCATCGAAAACTATCTCAAGCTCAAGCACAAGCTGCTCGAGGCCGGCCACACGTTTGCGTCTGAAACCGATTCCGAGGTTCTCGCTCACCTGATCGAGTCCCACTACGGCGGGAATCTCGAAAAAGCCGTCTTCGACGCGCTTGCCGAGGTCGAAGGCGCCTACGCGATCGTCGTGCTGCATCGCGATCATCCCGACCGCCTCGTCTGCGCACGAAAGGAAAGCCCCCTGATCGTCGGTCTCGGCGACGGCGAGAATTTCGTCGCCTCGGACGTCACCGCGATCATGCAGTACACCCGCCGCGTCGTCTACATCGAAAACTTCGAGGGCGCAACCGTCCGCCGCGACGGCATCGAATTCTTCAGCCTCGACGGCACCCCGATCGAGAAGAGCGTGACGCAGATCGAATGGAACCCGGTGGCGGCAGAGAAAGGCGGCTTCCCGCACTTCATGCTGAAGGAAATCTACGAACAGCCGCAGGTCATCAGGAATACGATCGGCGGCCGCACCTCCGAGGAAGACGGGAAGATCTACCTGACCGAGCTGGGTCTCTCGGGCCCCGACATTTTCAAGACCCAGCGCATCGTCATGGTCGCCTGCGGAACCGCCTATTACGCAAGCTGCGTCGGCAAATACCTGATCGAACAACTCGTGCGGGTGCCGGTCGAGTGCGATCTCGCCAGTGAGTTTCGTTACCGGTCGCCGCTCGTCGACGCGAACACGCTCGTCGTCGCGATCAGCCAGTCCGGAGAAACGGCCGACACGCTTGCGGCCGTCCGCGAGGCCCGGTCACGCGGCGCAAAGGTCCTGGGCATCGTCAACGCGAAGGAGAGCACGCTGACTCGCGAGGTGGACGGCCTCGTCTACATCCATGCCGGCCCCGAAATCGGTGTGGCCTCGACGAAAGCCTACATCGCGATGCTCACCGCCATCACTCTCCTATCCCTGCTACTCGGAAAAATACGAGGCATTCTCGGCTCCGACTTCGTTAAACAGACCATCCGCGAGCTCAAAATCCTTCCGCAGCAGATCGAGCGCATTCTCGCGAATGTCGAACCGATCAAAGCCTTGGCCGAGCGCTTCCGCGACGCCAGAAACTTCCTTTTCCTCGGCCGCGGCATCAACTACCCGACGGCTCTCGAAGGTGCCCTCAAGCTCAAGGAGATCAGCTACATCCACGCCGAAGCCTACGCGGCGGGCGAAATGAAGCACGGCCCCATCGCTCTCATCGACCGGGAACTTCCCGTCATGGCCGTCGCGACGGAGTCGGCGGTGCTCGACAAACTCCTGAGCAATCTCAAGGAAGTCCAGGCCCGTTCTGGTATATTGATTGCTATTGTAACCGAGGGAAACGAGGATATCCGCCACCAGGTCGAGCATGTCATCGAAGTGCCGAGAGTGTCCGAGATCCTGTCGCCGATTCTGAACGTCGTGCCGATGCAGTTGTTCGCCTATTTCGTCGCCGACCAGCGCGGCCTCGACGTCGACCAGCCCAGAAACCTCGCCAAATCCGTCACCGTCGAGTGACCCCCGAGAAACGAACCACGGAGACCCAGAGGCACAGAGAAACACCCCCGCTTGAGAAACGCATCCGCAGTTAGAGGGCAGATGAACGCAGATGAAGAACAGACAGGAACGAACACCTGAAACCATGTGAAAAGAATGATTTCAGGATTTCATCTATGACATCTGGAGTATCTGCGGATCGGTTCTTGCGTCGAAATACGCATGCCAGGCACTGAAACACGTTTTCCTCGGTGGCCTAGGGTCGGATCGTGATCCGCCTGTATTGAACGAGGTATATATCGTAAAAAAGAATTCTTCGCGCCTTGGTGGCTTCTTTGTGACCGGTCTCTGCGCCTCGGTGTCTCCGTGGTGAAACATACTTTTCCTCTCAGTTCTAAAACAGGATGCTATGGAATCGAAATCGCTCGATAATCTGGAGTTTTCGAAAGTTCTGAAACTGATCGCCGCCTATGCCGGCTCACGGGCAGGGCAGGATGCGGTCATGGCGCTGCGGCCGGCTTCCGATCTGCCGGCGATCCAGACGGCTCTCCAGGATATGGACGAGCTGTATTCATTCGTCGCCGGCGGGGGGCACATGCCGGTCGGAGGCCTTCGCGACCTGCGAGAGCTGATGATCCGCCTGCGGACGGGCTCGGAAAGTCTCTCCGGCGACGACCTGCTGTGCGTCCGGGCCGACATCGAGGTCGCCAGGGCCGTTCAGAAAGCCTTTGAATCCGCCGGCTGGTTCGCCGAGCGGTTGCCGGACAGCCGCCTCGTCGAGCGCGTGAACCGTATGCCCACCCTCGGAACGGCCCACCGAGAGATCGTCCAGGCGATCTCGGACAAGGGCGAGGTACGCGACGATGCGTCTCCGCGTCTGGCCTCGCTTCGTCGCGAACTCGCCCAGGCCCGGGCCGATATCGAACGCCGCCTGACCGAACTCGTGAACACCGGCGGAGAGATTTTCCAGGACCGGTTTTTCACCATCCGGGGCGACCGTTACGTCGTGCCTGTCCGATCGTCGAGTCAAAACCTCGTCCAGGGCCTCGTTCACGACACCTCGGGGTCGGGCCAGACAGTTTTCATGGAACCGCTCGAGTTCCTTCCCCTCAACAACCGTCTTGCGCGCCTCCGGTCCGAAGAACGCGAGGAAGTTCTGCGCATTCTCCGTGACCTCACGGACCTCCTGCGGAACGCGAGCGGCGAGCTCGGGGAGATGTTCGAGACGCTTGTCTTCTTCGACGCCCTTCTCGCGCGGGTGAAATTCGCCCGGGACTACGATGCGCACCGGCCCGACATAGCCCCTGACCGACAGGTTCGTCTCGAACGGGCCAGACATCCGCTTCTGCACCCGGAGTGCGTTCCTCTCGACCTGGAAATGGACCCGAAAAAAGCCTGTGTTGTCGTGACGGGGCCGAACGGGGGGGGAAAGACGGTCGCGCTCAAGATCATCGGCGTGAATGCACTGCTGATGCAAAGCGGGTGCTATATCATGGCGTCTGGC
>MWAR01000091.1 GCA_002068715.1 bacterium ADurb.Bin374 | reverse complement strand
CCAGATTTTCAATATGCCGAAGACCCGCACGGATATGCGCCAGGGGGCAGAAAAACCGAAGGGCCGCCTGCGGGTAGTATAGATTTCAACCACACTTGATCCCGGATGTGTGGGTGCAAATCATTTTCCGTTTGTGCGGAGCGATTTCCACTATCCATCCTCCGCCTCTGTGGTAGAATGGGCCGTGAAGCCTCGAGCGTCTCCCGAAGGCCGAGGAGAACCGTTGTAAAAATGGAGGTTTGCATGTCATACCCGGTGAAATCACCCGACAGCAAGTTCACGTATGCGGATTATCTCACATGGGCCGATGACAAACGCTACGAGTTGATCGACGGCGAACCCTACGATATGACGCCGGCGCCGTCGACAGCCCATCAGGTCGTTTTCCGGGAACTATTCCTGCAGCTTGGCGCCTGGTTTGAAAAACGGCCGTGTCAGCTTTTTTCAGCTCCATTTGATTTTCGGTTGGCGCGCCCGGGAGAAACCGAAGACCAGATCCGCGATGTCGTGCAGCCGGACATTGCCGTGATCTGTGCCCCGGACGGCATCGACGAGAAAGGCGGCCGCAAGGCCCCGGACTTCGTCATCGAGATTCTTTCCCCCTCGACGGCGAGCAAGGATCACATCATCAAGCGGCGCTTGTACGAGCGTCACGGCGTGAAGGAATACTGGCTGGTCCATCCCGACGAGCGCATCGTCACGGTGTACCGTCTCTCTCCCGAAGGCTCCTACGGGAAA
Organism: bacterium ADurb.Bin374; assembly: GCA_002068715.1. The sequence goes on along the minus strand of MWAR01000091.1, from coordinate 2,142 downwards.
GCCGACATCTTCGACGGCGAAGACCTACGTCTCGACGTCGCCGCCTTCCCGGGATTGACGATCGACTTCGCGACCGTATTTCCACCCCGCCCGAACATCGTTCGCGAATGTCCATTCCGATACGAGACATCCAAGTAACCATGGTTGAACTCGATGTCCGGTGGCGGCAGCGTCTCGAAAATTTCAGGCGCGCGCTCGCTCAACTCGATATGGCCGTCGAGCTTTCTCGCCAGCGGGCGCTTTCCGACCTCGAAAAACAGGGTTTGATTCAGGCGTTCGAATTCACGCACGAACTTGCCTGGAATGTCCTGAAAGACTACTTTGCCTGGCAGGGCAACACGGCGATCACCGGTTCCCGCGATGCCGCCCGCGAAGCCTTCAGTGTCGGCCTCGTATCCGACGGAGAGGGCTGGATGGCAATGATCAGAAGCCGCAATCAGACCTCGCATACCTACAACCGGGCCACCGCCGAGGCTCTCGCAAAAGAGATCTGCGGCCGCTATCAACCGCTGTTCCACGCCTTTCTGGACCGCATGGAGACGATCTCCAGGTGAGCGGGGAAGTCGCTGCCGTCCGTTTCGGTCTCCCCGAGCATGCGATTGCCGCAATGATCGCCGTCTTCAACAGGTATCCGGAAATCGAGGCGGTTATCATCTACGGATCCAGAGCAAAAGGGAACTTTCGCCTCGGTTCGGATATCGACCTGACCCTGGAGGAAACCGGCATGTCCCTGTCGCGCCGGCTGCAGCTCGAAACGGACCTCGACGACCTCCTGCTTCCCTACAAGATCGACCTGTCGCTTCGAAGCGAAATAGAAGACCCCGCTCTCCTCGATCACATCCGCCGCATCGGCACCCCCCTGTATCACCGCCCCGAACCGTGTATGACGAAATAACGCCGCTGTTGCAGCTTGAACGATCTTCGGCAAGCTGCTATGCTGGGTCTTGCGGAATATTTGGCGGAGAATGGATGCCGTATGAAACGTCGTGGAGTGTTCAATACAAAGAGATCGATTCGTGAATGTGCGGCAGCCGACGAATGTTCGTCGCTGATGGATCTTGTCAGCTATGGTGGCAATCCAGAGCACAAAAAGAATCCTGGTGATTTTGGACTGACGCCCCCGTCCTCCCCGCGCCCCGATAAAACCCTGTGCGATGGGGTGGGCATCGTATCGCGCCGCCAGGCCCTGAGGCTTCTTCGGGAGGGCATCAGGCGCGGTCTGATCAGCAATCAGATGAGAGGCCGGTTCCCGCAGAACATCTGGGCCGTCACCAGCGATGGCGCCCCGCTGGAAGCGCAGCTCGAAAACCCCGACATGGGAATCTATCACGGGTACCCTCTTCCCGAACACGATCCGTTCCGTGAACGCGTGCTCGAGCGTTGGAGCAGTTGAATGAGCGGACGGTTCACGATTGATTTCGACTGGCTGCCCCGCGAAACCGGCAGCATCGAAGAGCGTGCGACATTTGCCGAGGTCAGAGTGAATGTCGATGGAAAGAGCCTGATCGATCTCGAGGATCTCCGGGCGAAAACCGTTCGTTCGGCGATGCGCATTTCGGCATATCATCTGGCCCTGTGGTTTGCTGCCAACTGGTGGCGGTTGCATCACGAGCCGGAACGCAAAACATGCGATTGGCGATTGAGCCATTGTCTGGCGGCGGCCGGCGGGGGATACTCCTGGCCGAACCTCACGTTCGTCGGCGATGGGCAGTTCCTGACAATCCAGGCCACCGCCTCGAAGCCGGGAACCGACCCGCACGATGCGGGAAGTGGGCCGCCGGCGCCCGGATGGCGCAGTCCAGGCGGACCCATCGAGCCGGTGCGGTATCTCACGGAAAGCATTTGCCAGATTCCCGTCGAATCGTTTACGGAGGAGGTCGATTCGTTCGTTGGAGCGGTCATCGAGCGTCTGAAAACGATGGGGCACGATGACAACGACTTGGCTCGGCTCTGGGACGAAGTGAACGAGGAGCGGCGTTTGGCCAGGCTCGTTGCGTGGCGTCGTCTCGAAGCGATTCTCGGCTGCGAACCCGGTGACGCAGCAGAAGAGGTGATGCGCAGGCTCGGGGAAGAGGCTGATCGTGTTGGGATATGCGCCCTGGAAGAAGTGGCGGCTGCTGACCCCGTGCGGACTCTTGGTGT
>MWAR01000090.1 GCA_002068715.1 bacterium ADurb.Bin374 | reverse complement strand
ATGGATACTGTATTGCTCCCTGAACTGCCTAGCAGGTGGAAGATCTGTGCCGGCGTGGTCGGCTGGCAGACTTCCATGTTCATCTCGGCGCACGCCTGCATGAAGCGTTCGATGCGCGCCGACGAGTGCTCCGGCCCCTGCCCTTCGTAGCCGTGCGGCAGGAAGACGACAAGGCCGCAGGCGCGCCCCCACTTCGATTCGCCGGACGCGATGAACTGGTCGATCACCACCTGAGCGCCATTGGCGAAGTCACCAAATTGCGCTTCCCAAACCACCAAAGTGTTCGGGTCGTTCGAAGCGTATCCGTATTCATAGGCCAACACGGCCTCTTCCGCCTTTTTAGCGGCCTCTTCGGCCTGCTTCGCAAGTTTCTCGGCCTCGGCCCGCTTCTCTTCGACCTTGGCCCGAAGTTCCTCGACGGTGTTGCAGCCGTACTTTTCACGGCACTCGGCGAGAAGCTTTTCGCGCGTCTCGTTGTTCTGCCGGTTGCGCTCGCTGGCCACCGCCAGCCGTTGCTGAAGCTCGTTTAAACTTGCCATCTCATTCCTCTCCGTTTCTGTTTACCCACGCGAACCATCCGACTAAGAGTGCGACGATCCCGATGACCGTCACATCCGACCAACTGTATCCTGCATCAGCCAAGAAAGTCATCATTTCTTTTCCCCTATGCGCCAGTGTTTCTGTTCCGCGCCGCACTCGGGGCACTCCGGATGCTCGCGCCTGTAGTCCTCGATCTCCTTGTCCGCATTGCCCAGCGCCACCGTCGACGAGAAGCAGCGCGTGCAAGCTGAAGAGATCGCCTCTAGCATGTCCTGCAAGCCGTCGGCGATTTTCCTTTTCAACTCGGCAGTTTCAGCGAAAAAGATCGTGCTGTTAATAGCCTGCTCCGCCGAAATCAATTTGCCGATCGCATCATCGGGATAGGCCGACAGGCACGCCAAAATGCCCTCCAGCCGCGTCAGCGCAACGGAGGCGTCAAGATACGCCTTGTCCGCCGCGAGAGCCTGCGTGATCAACAGGGCCGCGCGCCGGGGCATCAGGCCGATGTCCTTCGGAAGATCCGACAGCCGATCCAGAAGAAGAACTCTTCCGGCCAGCAATGTCGCCTCGTCATCACACAACCGCAAACTCTCTGCCAGATCGGCCAAAGCCATCCGCGCCGGTTCTGTTTCCGCATTGCCCGGCAAGCGCGACAAGGACGCGAGCAAACGAACCATCGCTTCCAGCGCCGCGTGATTCTCAGCAGAATCATTGGCGGATGCAACGGCGTCGTTCAGCCGCGACACGGCCCATTCGACATCGCCCGTGCAGTCGGGCCGAAGTCCGGCCATGTCCCTGACGGCCGTATCGAGAACCGCAATCTGCGAATTGACAGTGTCGACGGCAGATTCGGCGTACTCGGCGTCGATCACCGCCTCGGTCGCGGCGTCCAGTCCGGCAAAGCGGGCCAGCGCCGCCTTCTCGCGCTCCTCGTCGCTCTGGGCCAAACGCAAAGCGGTGTCGTTCTTGTCCTTGCGCGCCTTGACAAGCGAGAAGGCGGCGTCGATCTGCGCGAGGCCGACTGTCGAGGAGAGCATCTTGGCCACCTCGCCGTCCGTCTCGCACAGCATGAACGTGCCGTCCTGTTGCAACTGGAAGGCGTGCGGGGAGAGCTTCAGCAGGCCGCTCACCTCTTCAGGCACGTCGCGGCCGATCGCGAGAAGCTGCTGGCCGTCCAACTCGTACTCGTTCTTGCTCTTGCCGCGCCGACGCACGAGCCTGTGCTCCTTGCCGTCGTCGCCGTCAAAAACGCATACGGCTTCCGAGCAGGCACCGCGCTTCGCGCCATGCCGCAGAAGGTCGATGCCGGCGGGCTGGTTGCGGAAGAGCTGGTTGAGCCCCCGCATCGCGCCGGACTTGCCGTTGTCCGACGGCCCGGTGAAGACAGTGAGATACTCGCCCAGCTCGCCCTTGCTGTCGACATGGCTAAGCAGGTCCGTAAAGCCGAATGTTTTGAGTTTCATGGTATGAATCCGGCCGAGTTAAGTGCTTTACACATCGTTTTGTCGAGGGGTTTCGCCAGTAAAGGGAACTCCTCCGCAAACTTCCCGATGTTACCAAGATAGTAATTCAGAACGACCGTTTTAAACTCCGGTCGCATATAGGTTAGAAGCCAGTCCGTTCCGCCGCGCCAACCAGCCTTTTCGGCCAACGCATCGAGATGGGGCATAAGCCCGCTTTTCTTTGCTTGCCGCTCTGTCTTTCTAAAGACAGAGGCATACTGCTTCTTTGGCTCAAGCCGTTGCGTCAAACACAGTTCTCCCACACTCAACCGCCTTTCTTGTTGTAAGCGCACATCGGCACCGCCCCGGCGGGCCTCGGCAGGGTCACGTCCGCGAACGACGGCCAAGCCGAGCGCGGAACGCCGTTCGAATCCATCATCGCCGCCATGTCCTCCGGAATGCCCGCCTTCGGCCACACCTTCGCCGAAAGAAGCGGCGGAGGCATAGGCGGATCGCCCTCGTAGGGCAACCGCACAAGCTTCAGGTTCCGACGCAGAATCGCCTCGCCCTCATCGCTGTTCAAGGTGGCTCTGGCCTTCTTCTGCGAAACGTCAAACGTCCGCTTTTGCAGGAACTCGGCCACCGTTTTCTCCCCGCAGCCGGGCACGTTGCCGACATTGTCGCTCTTGCACCCTCCGACGCACTTCGCGGCCACCACGTCGCGGCAGGCGATCTTCCAGTGCTTCTCGATGTCCGCCGCATTGCAGAGAACGCCCGTCGTCACGTCCGCGAACATGACGCCGTCCGTCACGATCTGATGCAGGTCATGGTCGCTCGACACGATCACGACAGTCTTGTCGTAGGCGCAAGGCTCCTGCTTCAGCCCCAGAACGAAAGCGGCTATGATGTCGTCGCTCTCGTAGCCGTTCACGCAGAAGCACTGCACCCTGTAGCCCGGAGCGTATACCCGTTTGATAAGCCGCATGGCCTCGAAGCGGCACGCCAGAACCGTCTCGACTTCCCTCGTCTTTTTCTGCTCCAGCCGCCCGTCCTTATACGTCGGCAGGATCTGCTCTTTCCGCAGCCTGCGCGCGCTGTCGAACGCCAGAACCGGGGCGCAGGCGAAATTGCGGCACGCGTCGGCGATGTCGAACATCACGTCCGCCGCGATCATGTGCGCCATGCGCTCCGCGTCAGCCCCGCACTTCTTGCAGTAGTCGTCCGCTTTGGCGTACATGAGCCTGTACGTCAGGCAGGACACGTCGAAGAAGGCGGGGCGCACGAGGGCGGCTTTCAACGTCTCCGCGTTTCTGGCTCCCGCGCCGCGGTCCTCGTAGAAAGGGCGCGGGGCAAGCAGCTCTTCCAATATCCCGCTCACGCGGGAGCCCCCTGCGCGGAAGGAACGAGAAGCGGCATCACGAGCATCCGCGTCTCGCCCGCCTCGGAGTATCCCACGATTTTGGCGCCGGGGATCACACTGAGATCGCCTCCCAGTTTCGCGACGCGGGACAGAATCGGCAACGCGAAACTGATCTCATCGACGCCGTCCGGCATGCTCGCCGCGCAGTCGAACTCGGCCACGTTCTGATTGTTCGCCTTCATCGCGACGCCGCCCGCCGTGAAGACGATGATGCCGCCGAACTTGTCGCCGCCGCCAAGACCCAGCGCGACGATGTCCTCCTCCAGCTTCCGCAGAGCGGCGGAAGAGAGAAGCGTGTGCTTTTCTTTGGCCGAGAAAGCGTCCACCGTGTCGCAGAGAGGCGGGACGCAATCGGCGATCACCTTCTCGACGAACACGCTTCCGTCGGCCAGCCGGTAGACGTTGATGACCGCGCCGGTTTCTGTGTTCATGCGGCGGTATCCGGCGATATCGTACATGTTCACCAGCGTCGGGTCGAACGAGAAGTCCTCGGGAATGCCCTCAGCCTTGTGCAGGATCGCTCCGCGCCCGTCCGTCGCCCCGATGTACCCGCCGTTGCCGAACGCGCTCACGCGCTTCGTGAAAGGCCGGTTGTCGTCGCGCCTGGTGAACTCGACCATCAGCTTGCCGATGTCCTTCGGAACGGCCTCGCCCAGCGACAATGAGGGTATCTCGCTCGGGAAGCCGCAGGACTCGCCCGCAGAGGGCTCGAACGTGGCCGAGTGAACCGTGACACCGCATCCCTTGACGTGAAGGGCATGCGTGAGCGGATCGATGCGGGCCTTGCCGCCGTCCTCCGGCAGCCGGATGTTGGCGTAGGCGCGCAGGGCCTTGGCCGTCTCCGCTCCGCCGAACAGGTTCGAGCCGGGGAACACCGCGCCGTCCGGAAACATGGCCAGAACCGCGTCGAGCCAAGCGTCGTCCGTCTCATAGAACACATTGACCGATCCGCCGCTTTTGGGCAGGATGCCGTACACGCAGCGGTCTTTCGAGAAGATGAGCGCTGTGCCGCGCTTCATCGCGAGCTTCGCCGTCTTAGCGAGCCACGCGGGATTCAGGTACATGATTTCAGCTTTCTTCGGTGCCATTCTCTTCTCCTTGCCCTTTCAGGCTGTTGAACAGTTCCGTCAGTCTCTCCGCATAGCTTTCCTGATCGGAGATCGCCTCCAGAACAAGGTCGCTCATGCAGTATCTCGTCTCGGCGCTTTCTTTCGTTCTCAAGGTCAGCCGGCAGACGTTTCCGTAATCCCCGTCGAACCGCGACCGCGTCACAGTCAGATCGCCGCCGAGAGAGGCGACGGCCATACGGAACGCGAGCAGTCCGGGTTTCCTGTACATTTCGACCGTTTCCGGCAGCCTTTCGACGGCTACCACCATCGGATCTTTGTCTTCGGCGCTCGGGCCGGTGTCTTGTTCGTTCATAGTCCCTCGCACATTATATCGCCGCCCGAGCGCCGCCTGTGGCATTTTGTTACGATTATTTGCCCTCCACGCGTTTTCGTCGCCCAATGCAGCCAGATGCTTGCGAGACGGGCAGGTCTTCTTCACCCAATAAGGGCACTTGAAAAATTCAAAATCGCAGGAATGATCCCGGACATACTGGCAGACCTCTATTGCGGCCCGGAGGGTTTCGGCGATCTCGGGGAGTTTCTCGCCAACGAGTTTCCAGCCCTTTCCGACGAAGCAAGGAGCGTCAAAACAGTCGATGCCCCCTGCATTGAGATCGCATTCGTGGCAGCCTTCGCAGGCGACCTGCTCGTAGATGTTGCCATTTCTGTCCTTGTAGTGGATATTGTGGCTCATGTTGTCCTTTATCGGTTTGTGGCGCGCAGTTCAGCGCACATTCCTCCGTCGTATCCGAAAGACCATACGTTACCGCATGCCGTGCAGCGGAACTCAGGTTTGACTGTCTCTCCGGGAACAGGCAAGGACATCGTATAATCAGGATGCCGACACCGCGGGCATACCGCGCCGCGTTTCCGCCGTTGTTCGATGATGTTCATACTTCAATCCTTCTTCGTTTTCACTTCCCACCAACCGGAGTATTCGACACCGTCTTCGTCGTCTGTTCCAGAGCAGATGTTATCGCACAGCACCCCACTCGGATAACCTTTCTTCATCATTTCTGCGATGCGGTTCTCTGCACTTTCCGCCAGCGCCTCTACATGGGAGGGATCGATGTCCTCTCCGCTGTCACGCCACCATTGATAAGAAATCGTCTTCTCGCGTTTCATCTGAAGCATAACATTTCCTTTCTTGCTTGGACATGGGGGGGGTCACTGTAGACGCCGCTGTCACAAATTTTGGCATTTTGGGTGTAACCCGTTGAAAATGGCATAGTTACAGAGAAAAGGCCAAATGTCCTATTGTCCTAACCCATAGGACATTTGTGACACTTAGGACACTCCATTTATAGCCCCACCCCGATGTAATGTACCCGGTATCAGGTATTTAGAACGTGTTGTGACATTAATTGTGACAGCGTACTTCGCATTACCCCTCGGGGGGGGTCTATCCTACCTTGCCTTCTTGCGTTTCCTCGAGTTCCTGTGAAGCACCGTCACAAGTTCTGTCCTAGCCGCGTAGTAAAGCCTTGCCGGATCGCCGGACGATTCCGCCCATGAAGAGAACTCCCGCTTGATCCTGCGCCGCAGTTCAGAAAGGTTGTGTGGCGACCAGATCCCGTCCGGAACGTCCTCAAACCGCTCTGCCTGCTCTTTCGCGAACGAGGCCAGCTTGCGTGCCGGTTCGGACAGCTCGGCCAAGATGTCGCGCCACTCCCGCTCCTCTTTCTCCGGATCTGGAGCCCGCATGTTCTGGAGCAGGATGTAGCCGAACTCGTCCATCTGGTCCGGAAGTTTGACCTTCTCGATGTCCAGCAGATTGCGGAACGCGATGGTCCAAGCCAGTCTCTCGCCTCGGCCCCTCGCCTCATGCTCGGCAAGCCTGATCTCCTGCCGGACCTCGGCTTCCCCGATGCGGCAGAACCGGCACAAAAGCTGTTGCGTGTGCGACCTGTCCATATTAACCTCCCTTCACAAGATGTCGTCACTGTGCAGGATTCTGTCGCTGAGCGTGTGACCGGCCTTTACCTGCCCGGCCTCAAGGGCGATACGCAACGCCTCATCGCGCCCGACAAACCTCCCGCCGTCCGTGACGAAACCGAACTGATCCGGCTCCGGCAAAGGACGCATCTTGACGCCTTCCCTGATGCAGGACAGAATGATGTCGCTGTGCCGCTTGCCCTCGTATACCTTTCCGCCGTGGCTTATCGCCGCGCATTTGATCCCGTTGCGCCAGACGTAGCAGTCGCCATGACGGATGTATCCGTTGCATTCTGGATTAGGGCCGACATTGTCCCGAAGAGCGATGACCGCATCGGCGTTCAGCGGCAGTCCGGCGTCGAAAGCGTTCCATAAAGCTTCGCCCAACAGTTGCATCGACCTGATTCTCGTGTCCGGTGTGTCCCGCAATCCTCGCCGTTTGACGCGCTCGAGGTGATAGTCCTTCGCCGTCATCAGTTCCGGCGTGTCCGCGAAAATGTCCATTTCAGACCTTCTTTCTTTTCTTCCACATGATCGAGAGCGCCGTCATGCGGATTTCGTCAGACAGCGCGTTTATTGCTTCCGCCACCACCGCGGCCGGAACGGTCATTTTGCCGCCGTCCGGCCCGACTCCCGATGCCACCGTGAGCCTTTTCAGGATTGGGGCGTCCCAGCCCAACTTCTTGCGCTCCGCCCAGCGATAGGCCGAGTTCGCCGCCGTGCATGCCCCGCATCGGCAGCCGTGCAGGCAGTACATAGCCCGCGTCCCGTGTTTCTGCGTCATACGCCCTCCGTTTTGCCTTTGTAGTCGGTCCAGTCTTCTTGACGCCAGACCGGCTGGCCGTTCACATTGTAGTTGCAGGCCACAGACCGCCAGCCGCCGTCTACCGTGCGCGCGAAGACAGGATGCCAAGCGTTCAGCGCCTTGGTGAACACGCCGACCCCCGTCCCGCCCTTGTAGACGCCGAACCGAACGTCCGGGTTCTCCTTCTGCGCGATGTCGATCACCTGTTCCGCAGTCAGTTTTCCGTTCACGCGTCCTCCTTGATTCTCGGAAGAATCACCATGCGCCATACGCCGTTCCGTTTGCGCTTCTTCAACCTTCCTTCGCAGAAGGCGTCGAACAGCGCCTGACGCTCTCCTGCCGCCGCCGCATCGGCCGATTTTGTCGCAGCTTCCCAAATATTGTGGCAGAAGTCCCAGCGTACGCTCTCGATTCCGAGACCTGAAATGTGCCGAAGCAGATTCTCCTCGCCTCGCCGGCTCTTGTCCGTGTCGATCAGCCAGCCCTCTCCAGCCCCGTTCCACCAGCGGAGAGCGATCTGCTTGCCGTAGCCCTCCCCTCTCTCGAATATGTCGTAGCGGTAGCTGTCGCCGCTCCACTTGCCGACGCCGGACATTCTCGCCTCGCCGAACCGGCAGGGGCAAACGTGTTCCCACTCGCCTGTCTTCACCTCGAAGAAAACGAGGCCTCCGTCATAGGGCGGCGCTAGAAGCCTGCCTTGCTCCACCGGTTTCATCGGCGGCAATTCCGCCTGTCTCCAGTCGCTCATAAATCTCCTTTCAAGCATTCTTCACCCGCCCTGACGAGTTCTTCCTGCTCGGCTTTGAAGGCCACCCATTTCCGCCTGTAGCCGGCCACCGTCAGCCGCACAACCTCGACCGGATCGGTCAGATGCGGAATACCTTCCGGAGCGAGCGAAGCAAGCATACCGCACTCGCCGATAACGCAGAACCATGTTCCGCCATGAGAAGACGGATAAACATGGATCAGTCCTTTGTAGTGTGCCTCGAAGTGCCAGCCGTCATTACTCCACACGCGGGGCTCCCAGCCTGGCCCCAACCGTTCGCACAGCCGCTCCGCCTCGGCGGTTGTGCTCTCTTTGTGATCATAGGTTCTTTGCATAAGCCCTACCTTTCCGCGAGCCAGTCGCGTTTCGCCGTATTGAACAGTTTCACAGGGTTCAACCCCTCCCTGTCGCACAGGTGGCAGAGATCGGCCATGATGTCGCGGATGCTGTCCTCGTCCACGCTCGGATGCTCTCCGCGCGAAAGGCATGCCGTTTTGACGCCGAACTCCGCGTTTTCGGCCCGATGGCCGTTGCTCGGGCCTTCCGGCTGATCCTCGTCGCACTTGTCCGGATTGAACCGAAAGCCCTTCTTCTTGGCCTCGACCTGCCAGACGAACTCGTCTTTGTCCTCGTCCCCGCCCAGAACGCGCATGACTCTGGCGACCGTGAGCGGCTCAGATGCCTCACATGCTGCCCGATGCTCTTTCGTGAGCATGTAGCGGGCCTTCTCCTTGGCCTCTTTCAGCGTGTCCGCCTCCGAACTGGCGTCATAGCCTTTGCCGATGCCATCGGCGGTACAATAGCCCTCGATCCTGTATTTCGTATGCTCTTTCATTTCGATCTCCCTATCTTCTTCTGTTGCTTTTCCGACCGCTGTATCCGTTGCATGGCACAGGATCTCCGGCGAGCCTGCGCTTTTCAGCAGCCAACGCAGCTATTGCGCGGGCGATCTTGTCGGTCTTCTTTCGCGCCTTTTCGGTATAGAGATACAAACCCGTGCTTTGACGATTGGCCGGATCATCTTCGATTTCGCGGATCATCGCCAGCAGTTCTTCTGTCGTCTTGCCGTCAAGTTTCATTTCAGTATCCTCTCCCTACGCTGTACATGAAGCCGCTCAGCGGGTAACGGTTGTTCTGAAACAGGAACAGTCCGCCGTGCAACCGGAACTGCCAGTCGCCCGCTGAAGATGTCCAGTTTTCCACCTCGATCTTCTTATAGCCCAGCCGCCGCGCGACGGCCCTGTACGAGCCTGCCCCGGCATTCGGGGCTTCCACGGCCTCTCCTTCGCGAATCAGCCGCCGAGCGGCAGTGTCGCTGATCTTCTCGCCGCGGCCGTCATAGAATTGACCGCCGTCCGCGACGCGCTCCCTGCATCCCGTCGCCTGCTCCGCAACCATATCGCTCATAATGCCTCCTTTTGCCGGAAAGCCTACGCCGTCCAGCAGTTTGTCATCGCCTCGCCGACATCCAGCACCACCTTGCCCGCAACCCGCGCCAGTTTCACGCAGAACGGCTTGCCCGACGGTCCCCCGCTCACCAGCACGGTCGAAGCGGGATGCTCCCTGACGCGCTCCAGAAGCCCTTCCTGATCGCGCCACGAATCGAGCGTCATTCCCTCGACGCCCTTCAAGCCGTACCGCTCGGCCAGCTTTGGCACCAGCGCCGCCTGATTCCGGTGCAGAATCAAGACCTGCCCTGCTTTAAGCACGTCCCCGACACGGTAAGTGGCCCACCACATGCGGGGATAGAACGAGTCGATAAACTGACGATGGTCCGGGAACAGATTATGAACCCGGTACTGCGGCAAATAAAGCCCGCTCACCGTGCAAGCGAGATAGTCGGCGTTGTTTCCTGCCAACAGAAGTTCCTCCCCGACCTTGCGGATGTCGGCCCCTTCCAGTCCGAACCGTTTCAGCCAGACCGGATCTTTCAGGAACCCGGCGAGCGATCCGTCTTTGGCGTGCTTTATGACCGCCCGCTCGCCGTCGCTCATGCGGATGACCGATGTCGGCACGCGGTCCTTGACGCGCGTAATGAGCTGCGCGGCCAGCGCGTCCGAACTCAGGATCTTGTCTGTGAAAGCCCAATCCTCCGCAGACAGCTTTATGTCTCCGAATGTGCTCATTTTCCGCTTCCCTCTTTTATTTCGCGAATCACTTTCGACGCGAAGGCGCATGCCTTCATCAGGCCAAAGTCCTTCCTGACTTTCAGGTGCAGAGCCTGAACCTCTTTCACCAGCCCTTCAAGGGCCAGGAAAAGCCGCTTCGACTCGCTGTATCCGTCGCGAACGATCTCGAACGGATCGTCCTTTTCCCAGCCCGTCTCGCCCAGAGCGAGCCGAGCGTCGACCTTCGCCTGTTCCAGCGTATGGCTGTCGTCGGTTACGAGCAACGCAGCATCTTTGCCGTCGGCGAGTTTCCATATCGTCCACGACCACATGGACATGCAGTCGCCGACCCGCACGCGATCATACTCGATCAGAATACATTCTTTCATTTTGCCCTTTCTGATTCCCGCGAGAATCACTCAGCCGTTCTTGAAAAGAGATCGTATATCTCGAAACGGATATATCCGCTTCCGTAGGGATCTCCGTTCGCCCCGCATTCGGCCACACCAGCCACACCGAACTTTTCTCCGGCGTCCCACGATGTGCGCGAAACTGGGTATCCGCAGCCGCAAACGTGCGTGTTCGCGCTGTTGTAGTCTAGACAGTACTTCGCCCGCGGGCCTTTCAACCTGCGGACATTCACGCCCTCTTTGCATCCCGTGAACGATACGCTCAGCGTTGTGTGGAACGAGCTTGTCGCCGTTACTTTCACATGCCCTCCTTCATCATTCGCGATAGTCATCATAAATCTCGATCTCGAAATAAGGCGCAAGGCCGTCATTGTTGATCGAGAGAACAACCTGCCCGTGTTTTAAAACGAATCGGGCAAGTGCGGCGGCGTCTTTAATTCGGACGGTCCACCTTTTTTCGTCGAAGTCACGCGCGATGTTGCCGTTTTCAATTCGGTGATTGCGACCGCTCCGGTACCAGCTCTCGCCGACTCCGGTAAGCTTCATCGGATCGTCCGCCTCCCTGCGGTCCACATACACATAGGGCACCAACTTCGCCTCGTCGCAAGGACGTTGACCATATGCGCTTGTCCTGCTGCAAACAAAAACCCCGAACTTTGGCAAACTCTTCTTTCTGTTTTCTTTCATTTCGCCTCTTTCCGATTCTTGCGAGAATCACAGATAGTTGACAATCACGTCGTTCCGGTAGTCCTTGGCCCGCTTGCCGTGCGGATGCCGCCGGATCTCGGTTCCCCATGCCGCCGCCTTGGCCTTTTCGGCGAAGAGGCAGCGCAGCTCGTGGCCGTCCCAAGTCGCCGGCGCGCGGGCCAGACTCTTCACGATGTCGCTCGCGATGCTGTCCGCGAGAGTGCGGACAAACATCATCTGCTCCTGTTTCGTCATGTTCTCACCTCCACCCTTTCAAAGTCGGTTTCGTTCTCCTCATTTCGCCGCGATGTCGATGGCGTCTGTGATTTCCTTGTCCATCTTGGAGAGCCGCTCGCGGGCCTCTTTGAGCCGCTCGGCCACCAATAGCCGCAGTTCGCGGATCGCCTCGGCCTTCAGTTCATCGCGGTGCGCGTCGACCGCAGCGGCCAAGACCTTGACGATGTTCTCCTTGATGAACTCGCGCTCGCTCGGCGAGGGGCGGTCGAAGCCGCGCACCCTTATGTCGGCCCACTGCGGATCTTTGCCGAACTCGATGCTCATCTCGCCCAGATCGACACCCCGCAGAGCGAACGTGCCGGGATTCTTTTTGCCGTCAGGGTGCGGATCGTATCCGGCCGAAGAGACCCGCGTGGACAGGTCGTGCCCGTCCGTGTCGGTGCGAAGCAGGTCACAACGGTATCGCTGGCCGATTCCGGGTTTCTCCATGTCGCATGGACGCCACTGGGGGAACAGCCCTTCGCCGTTCTCCCACTCGAGGGTGCCGCAACTGCCGACGATTGTCGGATAAGGGTGCTCCTGCCGGATGCCCCAGAGGGTCTCGACCCTGTTGTTCTTCTTCGTCTCGAAACCGATTCTGACCTTGATCATTTTCTCGTTCCTTTCGGCGAATATGCCTGCATCATTCCCCGTCGAAGGTCGGCGCGATGATGCCGTAGCCGCCCATGTCGCGGTACAGATCGACGCCGGCCATATTGTCGCTGTCAATCTTGAGGGCGCAGCCGCGCGGATCGTGGTTGATCACAATGGCAGGCCCGCCCTTGCCCAGAATCGCGCGGGCCATGCCGAGAAACTTTCCGTCCAGTTCGCGGATGTTCGCGTAGTCCTCGTCCGGCTGAATGTCGCCGTTACAGTAGTCCGTCGTGTACCGGCGGGCCTCGCGCTCGACCGCAAACAGCTTTTTGCACAGTTTGACCGGATCGCGCTCGACCGCGTTCGGGTAGAGGGCCAGCAGTTGCTCGCCGTGCCGCTTTATGTCCGCCATCATTCTCTCATGTTTTGTCATGTCATTTCTCCCTTTCTCTTCGCCACTCCGCTTCGCTACCTTCACTTTGGTACCCTGATTCTGCGCAGAATCACAAAACTGCGAACAGCGCCGCACGCATTTCATCGATGGCCGACGGCTTGTAGGACAGGTCGATCTTGCCGTCTTCGCCAACGTCCAGCATGTAGTCCAGCTCCTCGAACCGGTTGCCGCCCGCCCACTCTTTGACGGTCTCGTCAAGAGCGGCGATCTCCTCGTCGCGGTCGTCGAAGAAGCCGCAGCCGTGCCCGCTCAGGCTGAAAAAGACATTGCCGCCGAACGAGCGTTCCGCGCCGTCGAGCTTCTCCGGCCTCCAGCCCTTGCCGATCAGGTGTTGCCGGAAAGCCGCGATGAACTTGTCGGCGCCCTCGGCAAACTTGTCCGAAAAGTCACGGATCGTCTTTCCCATGAGCGGACGTTGCTTTTCGTCCGGGTTGTCCGCCAGCCACAGCAGGATTGCCAGAAAGTCTTGCGTGTCTCTGTTCATTTCGTTTCCTTTTGGCGTTTAGTCTTCGTCCCGCGTAAAGTTTCCGTCCCTCAACACATAGTATGTGTCCGGTTTAAGCGTCTCGCCGTCGATCAAGCCGGCTTTGACGTTCTTGCGCGACCATTTCCCTTCTTTGATCTCCCATTCGCTGCACACGATCCAGTTGCCAAGCGAAGCCTTTGCCTTTCCATCGACTCCGTGAGCGCAAGCGATACACTGATCGCCCGTCGCGCTTGCCGCGCCCCGATCGCCCGTCGCGCTCGCCGCGCCCAGATCGCCCGTCGCGCTTGCCGCGCCCTGATCGCCCGTCGCGCTTGCCGCGCCCCGATGGCCCGTCGCGCTCGCCGCGCCCTGATAGCCCGTCGCGCTTGCCGCGCCCCGATGGCCCGTCGCGCTTGCCGCGCCCTGATCGCCCGTCGCGCTCGCCGCGCCCCGATGGCCCGTCGCGCTTGCCGCGCCCCGATGGCCCGTCGCGCTTGCCGCGCCCTGATCGCCCGTCGCGCGATCTGTTTCCGTTGTCGTGCAACGGTCAAGCGTAAACTTAACCGCTGCTTGGATCAAATCGCAGAGATCCAGTTCGGCGACAATCTTTAGCCGGGTCGAACATTTCTTTGTCTCCCTTCCGCCCCTTTCCCCGTGTATGACACCTGACGCCTCAATCATGGCGAACCGGCTGTTGTGCGGGCCGTAATAGTCGAACACGTCAAGCGGATGCTCGCAGAAGTGGAAACCTGTCTGGCAACAGACGGCGGCCTCTTCTCTGTACTCCTTCCCGACCTCGTATTGGAAAACCTTTCCGCCCGGCGTGCATTGCAACTTATCGTTGAATCCCTTGAACCCGATAATCGTCTTCTCTGACTGTTTTTTCATTTCCGCACCCCCTCGTAAGCTTCGATGGCCATGTCCAGCTCGCGCACAGAGCAGGACAATTTCTTGGTCTCCCAGTCCCGAACGACAGCCTTCGCAGCGCTCACGAGCATCTCCTCGCTCAGGCGAAGGTTGTCCCGGCGGAGCTTCCGCGTCTTGCGCGCCTGCGCCGCCTTTTGCTCTCTCCACAACTGCGTTTTGCGGTCTTCTTTGCTCAGCGCGATCAAAGGCAATTTCTTCATCTTTCGTTCCTTTCTTGATTCTCGCGAGAATCAGTAGCTTTTAAGGTCGAACTCGACAGCCTTCCGGCAGTCTCCCGGCAGATCCGCGAAGGCAATGCGCTTCTTGAAGCACCCGCCGCGGCCTTTATAGGCCGCACAGCACAGTTCCATCGATCCGTGCTGGCAAAAGCCCTGCGGATGGAAAGGCGCGCCGCTCATGCCCAGATAATCGACCTTGCCGTCCTGCTCCGTGTCCAAAAAGACGACAGTGTACCTGTCAGCCACCTTGTCCCCGTCGTCCCAGACGGAGATCGGATGACCGTTTATCATCTCGTGCTTGCGTCTCATCTCGCCCTCCTTATATGCGGTAGCCGTAGAAGCCCGTGCCGTCCCTGCGGCACACTTCTCTGGCCAGCTCGTGCATGGTTTTCAGCCAGACGCCAGATGGCCTCGCCGCGACGCCGGCGTCGTTCTCCTCGCAGATGACATGGCATAAGGCGCGAAGACGGGCCTTCGCCTTCTCGGGGAAGTGGTCGCGGATGACCCCGCTGACCTGCACGCCGTTGCCGTCTCCATGCCGCTTGTACAATCGAGACACAAGCCTGTCGTGTTCCCGCGAAGCCGCCGCGGAGACCTCAAAGTGCTTTTGCGCCCGTTTCAGCTCGGGCCTGTCCAGAAGTTTCATTCAGCTCCTTTTCCTTGCGCCAGTCGCGCCCATTTGTCAGATCGTAAATGGCTTTGGTATATCGCGCCTTCGGATACTCGACGGACCAGACATCATAGATGCCGTTATTGTACGTCTCGCGCCAGCCAGAATCGCCGCTGTTTGCCGCACACGCCACAGCCTCCTTACGGACTTTCCATTCAAGTTTCGCGTCATGACGCTCGATCAGCGCGAGAGCCTGCTTCTTCGTGAGTTTCTTCACGGGCACCTCCTTGTGTTGATGACGATGCACAGCAGCAGAAAGATGATTATCCACATTGCGCCCTTTCCGATTCTGGCAAGAATCAGAATCCGCCGGTGAACGTCAGTTTATAGCCGCCCATAGACTGCGGCTGCACGGTGAAGACCCGCGTGGACCCCGTCGCGAGAAAGGCCGCGATGAAGTCGGCGAGCGATGTCTCGTCCGGGAACAGCATCTCGCTCACGCGAAGCCTCCCTCGTCCGTTTCTATGGCGTACCCGCCGGCCGACGGCTTGGGCACATCGGCGAATGCGCCGCGTTTCAGATCTCCGAGGTTCTTCGCGACGTTCGACCAGACCGGGCCGCAAATCTTCACGAAGACGCAGGAACCGTACCCGAAACCCGCAAAGCTGACCGTTTTCGCGGTGAGCTTCCCGTAAGACACGCCGGCCGAAGCCAGCCTCCGCGCCGCATCCTTCTTGCACTCGTTTACCGTCATAACATCTCCTTGATTCTACAGAGAATCACTTCACCCTGATGGAGACGTAATAGTGCGTCTCGGCGCCGTCGCCGTCCGGGTCGAACCTGATGCCGATGTCGCGCAGATAGCCGCGCACCGTCTGCCGCGTCAGCTTGGACTTGCCTTTGATCTTGGACACGTCCCAGTCATTCTGGGCGAGGCTATCCAGCGCGTCCTCGAAGGCCTCCTGAGCCGTGTCCCCGATGCCGGTGGCCACGTCCTCGAAGTCTGTGAAGGCCGTGCCGCAGCCCTGAAAATACTGCTCCGCGTCGAAGCCATGATCGACGACCTCGTAATCCGTGACAGGTTTCATCATCCCTCCTTTTCCCATTTCGCAATGTAATCGCGCAGAAGCTCGGCCTCGAACTCCGCGTCTTCGGCATATAGCCGGTTCTGCTCGGCGCGATCTTTCACGACAGAGAAGGAAGTGTGCTTCGGCGCAAGCCTCCGCCACATTTCCTCGAAGCCGCGAAAGTTCTCCGCAGCGGTCTCTTTCAGTTTCAAGAGTCGCTTGGCCCGTTCCAGATGCTTCATACGTTCCCCGTTCGCTTCGCTTTTGCCTTCATGGCACGCTTCCACATCTCGAATGCGGCCTTCATCGCCGCGTCCTCGTCGTTTGTGCTCAGGCACCAAGTACCTCCGTATCCGCAATCGAACGGGTGGCACTTCTCGGGAATGTCGCTCTCGGCAATCTGCCCGAAGACGCAGGTTTCGTCATATTCGACGCCCTCGACCATTTCCGGAATCAGGTTCCGCCCGTCGGGCAAGGTATAACCGAACATGTAACTGACGGAAAGCCCGGCCCGTATCGACCCGAAACGCTCGTAGGCGTTCATGACCCAAGTGTCGCCGAGATAGTACTGCGCCACATTCCGCCCCATTCCGTTCGGGTTATTGTGGATTACGATGGCCGCGCCGAACTCGTTGTGGTCGGAGAAAGAATCCGCCGTTATTTTTCCGTGAAACAGCGGCGACAGCTCGCGCCCGCACTCCGGGCAGTCGTAATAATCCCTCTCGTCGTCCGACGGAATCGCCTCCGCCGGATACCAAGGCGTGCCGCAACCGCAGCAAACACGATAGCCGCACTCGCAGTCAAAATCGAAGTCTTCTCTTTTCACAATTCACCCTTTCGCTTTGCCATTTGATTCTTGTGAGAATCAAAAGTCCCTGAAAAGCCGCTCGTGCCGCTCGACGATGTCGCCCCAAGACGACACGACATACCTTCCCCGAAACCTGCACAGCGTCACATCGTAAGTGTCGCCCAGATTGACGTACTCCAGAGGAGGGCCGTTCCGCATGTCCACCTCGCCGGTATACTCGATGCCGAAGCCGTCGATGATCTCATTGGCAAGCTGCATCTTGATCTCCGAAATGCTCGGCGCATTGTACAGTTTCAGACGCCACTGTGCCGTCACAGGGAACAGGCCCGGTTGCCCGATGCAACCGATCATATTCTCTGCGTCATCCCGTTTTTTGAGTTCAAGAACCTTGCGCAGAAGTTTCGCGCGGTCCCTGTCCATGCCCTCGATCCTCATGAGGGTCTTCACGCTCGGAAGATTCATGCGCCCTCCTTTTTCCGCTTTTTATTCTTGCAGATCTCGCGATCCCGCATCTCGTTCAGAGTGCCCATATACCAAACTTCATCGATTGACTGGCCCCGTGCGGTCTGCCGGAATTCGTGCAGCCGATTTGAGTCTATGCCAAGTGCCGCAAGGGCTTGCGCGGAACGCTGTGCGCAGTTCACGCTCCAGATGTCGGTCAATGTATCGGCGATGACCTTCACGCCGTGTTCGGTCAACACTTCACACCTGCTTTCTTTTTCCGCGGTTTATTCTTGCGGATCTCACGGTCCCGCAGTTCGCCCAACGTTCCGAGATACCAGTCGTCGCAAAGCGCCCTGCCGTACGCCGTTTGATTCTGACGAGAATCAATGCACATAGATCGTGCGGCCCTTGGTTTTGAACCAGACGCTGCCCGCGTTTCCGTAGCAGGTCGAATAGAGCCGGCGCAACTTTCCCTCGAACATGATCTTGAAGGCCGTCGTCAATCTGGCCCCGTAGCCGCTAGCAGTCTGCTGGAGACCGCGCATCTGCCAGTCCAGCGGCGCATAGACGAGTTCGCTGCGGTCAGCGAAAATCCGCCCGTCTTCAATGTCCTTTTCCGTAAAATTGCGCATGTCTCCTCCTTACGGCAGTTTGTCCAGCCAGTTCGAGAAACGAGACCACAGCTCGGGCCGCTTCGCGATGTTCTTCTCCAGCTCGGCTCGGGTCATCCCACCCTTGACCAGTTCCAGAAACGTCTCGTTCGCGTCGCTGATCCTGCGATGCTGCTCCCAATAGATTTGCAACTGCGGCTTTGCCATATCTCCTCCTTTCGCTTCGCTACCTGATTCTGACGAGAATCACTTCTTCCAGCGCCGGGTGTGCCGCCGGGTGTCGCCCCGCCACTCCGAAAACGACTCCAGCAGCTTCACAAGCACGATGCCGCAGCCTGCCATGAACAGGATGATGCCCAGAACGGTCATTTCATCGCCCTCGTCGCCTCATATGGCCTCGAAGTCGTTGCCCGGCAGAGAGATTCCCCGCAGAGCAGGGAAAAGCCGAGATAGCCCCTCTTGACACACTCGGCGCGGGCGATGCCGGCGTTCGACTCTTTCGACTTCCGCGCGTCCAGCCTGACGATGGCATCGCTTCCGCAGGCTTCGATAGGCCGCACAGCCGATTTCTCGAACCGGGGCGGCAAGCTGCCTTCGACATAGCCGGTCGATTCTGTCCAAAATTGAGCCCAGATCATTTCTCCCCTCCGTTTCATTGTTGCCGATTCTGTCGAGAATCAGCCGTTGAGCAGCGTGAGGCCATATCGCAGGATCTTTTCCCACGCCGCCGACTCCGCCGCCGACCTAGCCGACCACGCCGCCGACCGAGCCGCC
>MWAR01000089.1 GCA_002068715.1 bacterium ADurb.Bin374 | reverse complement strand
TCAGCTGAGCGGTCGTGATATGGTTGCCGGTCGAATCGTCATAGGAGATACCCTTCATGATGTTGTCGCCGGGCTTGTTCTTCCAGCCGGAACCGTGGTTCCACATGATGAGGGCGTAGTGTTTCGCCGGATACTGGACGATCATGTCCTTAACGAACTGGGCGAGAAGCTTGTAATCGCCCATGTCGAGTTCGCCCATGTCTTTGACGGGGGTGACTTTGCCCTTCTCGATGTAGTTGAGAGTGGCGGGGCCTTTCTCGCGATCGATGAGGCTGACGATGTTGAGCCAGTCGTTCGAGCCGATCTTGGCCATTTCGTCCTGGTCCTGGACGCCGAAGCTGTCCAGATTGTTGTCAGCGTTCAGGAAGACCATCCAGGTCCATTCCTTCTCGGCGCGGGGCGCTGCACTGACAGGGGCAACACAAAAAGCCACAAAAAGGGCGACGGCCAGGATACTGATTACACGCTTCATCTCTTACTCCTTACTAATATACTTATGCGGACACTTATACTCAGGGCCGGATTTTTTAATTATAGAAGCCGAAAGGTACCCTGTCAAGGTCTCGACACCACCCGTGAAAAGCAGATGCAATCGCAGTTTCAGGGGAAATTACAGAAAACCGTTCACTTTTATTGTCTTTTTCTGGCGAAGAATGCTTATCTTCAACCACATGATATCGAATCATTCCGATGACGCGACAGGCGCCGGTCGGAACCGGCGCCTGCCTTATACCAGCTTCTATATCAGTTGTTCAGTTCGAGCACAAGGGCGGAGGCCTCGGACTTGAGGCTTTCATCCAGGCCGCTCTCGCTGTGGAGGCGGAAGTTGAGTTCCTGGACGATGAACTTCTTCACGTCGTCGGAATCCTTCGAACCGGCGATGTATCCGCGGAGAGCCGAGAGATCGCCGTTTTCGACGGAGGCGACGAGCGCGGCGGCCTTGCTCTTCTTGTAGAGGTCGGCGATCATGTCGTCCCACAGGGTGTCCTTGGAGAAGTCGAGAGCCGTGTAGCCGTTCTCGGCGGAGAAGTCGGAGGGCAGATACACCGCGAGGCCCTTCGCGTTCTTCATCGAGTAGCCGTTGTTTCCGTTCGCGGCGATCGCGGCGTTGCAGGCGGCGGTGACCTTGTCGCAGGCGGTCTTGATCGCTTCGTCCTTGATCGCGGCCTTGAGAAGGGCGGCCAGGTGGATCAGGTCGACGTTCTCGGGATACGCGAACGTCTGGACCTTTTGAAGGGCGGCTTTATACTCAGCGCTGTATTTTCCGCTCATCGTGGCTTTGGCGAGGCCGTTCATCGCGTCGAATACCGGGCCCATCGCGGCGACCTTGATGGCTGACTGCGTGCAGTCTTCGTTGCCCTGGCTGCCGCCGCTGTAGGACTTCACGAACGTGTTGGTCCAGGTCTTGGAGAAACTTTCGGCAGTCGAGGTCTTCGTGAGCGTGGCGAGAACGTCGTCATACGGCGTGCCCTTGCCGGGTTCGGTCTCTTCGGAGGCAACGATATAGTCAACGCTATCTTTACAGGCATGAACGACTTCGGCCATCTGCATCAGACATGCGTCGAAGTTGAGAATGTCGATGTTGTGACCGATCACCTTCTTGACCTCGCGCAATGCGACGGCCAGCTGGTTGTTGGTGATGTGATTGTTGCTCGAGTCGTCATAGGAGATGCCGCGGGTGATCGGGCTCTGGTTGCCGAGTTTCCAACCCGAGCCATGGTTCCAGAAGGTGAACACGTAGCGCTTCGCCGGATAGTTGGCCACGATATACTTCGCAAACTCGATGAAGAGCTTGTAATCGCCCATGTCGAGTTCGCCCATATCCTTGACCTTGGTGATCTTGCCCTTCTCGATGTAGTTGTAGCAGGCCGGCCCGCGTTCGCGATCGATCAGGGTAACGATGTTCAGCCAGTTGTTGGAACCGATCTTGGCCATTTCCTGCTGGTCTTCAACGCCAAACGAGTCGAGGTTGTTGTCCGCATTCAAAAAAACGGCGATCGTCCATTCTTTCATCGCCGGAGCGGCATCAGCTGCCCAGAGAGGGGAGACCAGGGCCACCATGAGAGCAACGAGAACAATACGCGATACTCGAGTCATTCTTCTTCTCCTTGTCTTATCCACTACTCGATACTTATTAAGGAAAAAACAGTCATCCCACCCATACTCATTGGTGAAGATACTTCAGATTTTACCAACCATCTGAGAAAGTCGCAAGAGTACCTTAACAAAATTCTGAATTCGAGGGATCACACGACGATGCCCGTCAGGCCTCCGAAACGTCTTCCGATTCATCCCCGGACTCGGTTACCCAGACGAACCCCGAAGGGAGGCGCTCGCCGCAGAATTCAGCCAGCTCATCGGCCTGGAGAACCTGGACTTCCAACAGCGGCTGCAGGAAGGATTTTTTTCGATCGCCCGTTTTCAGCCGTTCGAAGATGCGCTTTCGAAGTGCCTCGTCGACCTGGACCAGTCGGTCTCCCGTTTTGCGACCGAACTCTCGCAGGGCCCAGTCGGCGTATGAAGAACCGGCGGGGGACGGTCCCCGTCGGAGCAGCTGCTCGACCCACTCGGAAACGGTGACGACGGGAACCAGCGCCGTCGGCGGAGCATACGACATGACCCGGGCGCCAAATCGTCCCAGGGCGTACAGTGCGATCTGGTCTCTCCCCCAGGTTCCGGGGGCCCGCAGGATCCATGTACCGATCCGTATTTTTTCCTCGACGGGAATCCGCTCGCACTGGGCAAGCAGGCGCCAAATCTGGTTTCGCTCGTGCTGATCGGGGATGCGCTCTCCTTTTCCCGCTTTCTTCGACGGGAACAACACCGCCTCGAGCGTATCCGCCATTTCAGCCTGACGTTCGGCAGAGAGACCGGGCGCAATACGCTTCCACATGATCCACCATTCCGACCACAGGCCTGTGTTCTTCGATGCGGGCGGAGTTTTGCGGAGTTCGAACAACCGGTCTACCCGCACATCGTCTCCGGGAGCCCCGAAGCCTGGTCGCAGGGCATACCCGACAAGCCTCAACCAGGCCATTCGCGCGTCATCGCCCGTCTGAAACCGTTCGTCATCGACGGAAAGGTCGAAGAGGGTACGCAGTACCGCCGCATTCCAATCTTCGCGACGCATTCCGAGCAGTTCCTCGAGCAGTTTGAACGTTTGGTTGAACGCCGGTTTGTCGGGAGCGTTCGAAAACAGGCTGTCGAACAGTTTTTTCACCTGCCCGGCCTGCCGCTTCGTCAGTCCCTTCGAGGCTGCCGCATCGATCTCGGCCTCCTCTTCGGGGGTCAGATCGAACATAAGTTCCCGTTTGAACGCGTCGTCACCGCATCCGCGGCAAATCACCTGCAACCGGCCGGTCTCGCGTAACGTGACGTCGAGACCAACCTGCCGGATGCCGGTTTCACGTGAATCCGCTTTCTCCGTTTTCCAGCGGAGGGGCGGCAGGGGGGTCAGTCGGCGGGCGCTGTATTTCATGAGATCGCCGAGCGATTCGCCGCGCGGTGCGGACGGGCTGAAATACGCATAAAAGGCTACATCCTGCCCCACGTCGACGCCGAAGGTCTTGCCCGCGATCGTGAACGGTCGCTCGACTTCAGAGCCTTTCGGAAGGAGACAGAGAACCTGCTCGGGCACATGTTTCTCGCCCCTGCCCGATTTTCCGGTTCCTATACCGAGATATATGGAAACTGGACTGCCGGCCTTGATCCGGTGCCCGAGTCCCAGGCCGACCATCGAATAATATACCGCGCCGGATGCAACGGCCAGCATCGGATGCGGGTTGTTCAGTTCTTTGGGAGGCTCGCCGCCGCGCCACGCGGCCAGCACGTCCAGGATGCGCGTCCGAAGCGTCTGGGAAAGCATCGTTCCGCCGTTGAACAGCACTGCATCGGGCATGATGCCGTGTTCGGCGAGGAACGCGGCGAGGTGTCGCGTGACGGCTGGATCGCGCGAGTATGGCAGGCCCGCTTCCGAAAGACCGATTCCGGCGTCCTCGGCCGGGCGCTCATCGGAGGCAACGGCGGGAAAATAGCCGTCGACGAGCATTTCGCGGAGTTCCGGCAGCGGCACTTCCAGGCTGAAGCTCTGGGCCACGACACGGCTTCCGGCGCCGGAAACGGTGAACCGGGCCTTCTCCGTCTCGTCGCCGGCCTCGCCGAGAGCGCGCTCCTTCACGGACCGGCTCTGATCGAGCACCGAAAGCCACTGTTTCGCGACCAGTTTGCGGCCCTTGTGGTGGAATTTCGCCTCGACGGCTTTCGCGACGGCCAGGTCGAGGTTGTCCCCGCCGATCAGCAGGTGCGGACCGACGGCCAGCCGCGAGAACTGCGGCTCGTCGGAAGTATCGGGCCATTCGACGCCGATCAGGCTGAAATCGGTGGTGCCGCCGCCGATGTCGATGACGAGTGCCGTTTTCACGCCTCGCAATTCGCGTTCGAGTGTTTTCGGGTGCCGCGCCAAAAAGTCGTAGAACGCGGCCTGCGGCTCTTCCAGAAGAGTTTTCACCGGCAGGCCGGAGCGGCCGATCGCCTCGAGCGTCAGGTTGCGTGCGACGGGATCGAACGAAGCCGGCACGGTCACGATGATCTGCTGTTTTTCCAGGCGGAGATCGGGGTCGTCGGCAGCCATGGTGTGGTTCCAGGCGTCGGCGAGATGCCGCAGATACGCCGAAGATGCGTCGACCGGCGACAGCTTGTCGCGTACAAGTTCGCTCTGCCACGGCAGGATCGGCGAGAGGCGGTCGATACGGGGATGACACAGCCAGGACTTCGCGCTGTGAATCAGTCGAGCCGGAAGTTCGGCGCCCAGCTGCCGGGCAAACGTCCCGGCGATCGGCCCGGGGACGGCGGTCCATGGTGGCGTGCCGTAGACGGCCGGATCATCGGCCAGGAAGAGCAGCGACGGCAGCGTCGGGCATCCGCTCGTCTGGCCTTTTTCCACGAACTGCGGAATCGAAAAAGATTTGATCTCGCGCTTCTTCGTCTTCAGATCGAGATACGAAAGCGCGCACTGGGTCGTCCCCAGGTCGATCCCGATGAGAAACCGCGGCCCTCCGGCCGCCACGCCCTTTTCGGCCATGGTCTGCTCCCCCGACACGTCCGGATTCCGGGCATGCCTTCCGGTGTCACTCCGGAGTGCTATTTTATAGCATCACGTACGTTGAATTCGAGCTTCCACTTGTGGTCGCCGGACTTTTCGCAACACCAGACTTCGAGGGTGCCGATCTCGGTCACGGCGACCTGGAGCGTCACGTCGACGAGCGTGCCGGGCGCCATGCCGTCGCGCACGGGGAGCTCGGCGCGAAGCGAGCTGGTCTCCTCGATTTCGGACGGCATCTCCTCGTGAAGCTGACCGACCTGGTCCTCGCGGCGGCAGTTGGATTTGAAGAACTTGAACTCGACGGGCTTTCCGACGACGAGACCGAAGGTGCGGTCGGGAATCTCTGCCGTCGCGCCCTCCTCCATGCCCTGCGAAGCCACGCACAGCCCCTTGAGCGGCGGTTTGTAGCCCGGCACGGCCGGCAGCGCCGTCTCGACGCCGAGGTAGTAGGCCTGGGAGACGCCGCCCCGGATGCGGATGCCCTTTCCCTGGCGGGCCAGGCCGAACGCAACCGCGCCTGCCGAGACCGCGCCACTCAGGTCGGCGCCCTCGAGAACCCGGATCGCGGGCTTTCCGTCGGCTTCGAGCCAGGTGTTGATAACTTCGACCAGCCGGCTCCGGAACCGCTCGGCACGGAACACGCCGCCGTTGAACAGGATCGCCTTCGGGTGGCTGAAATCGCGCTCCCCGCCACCCTGGCTCTTGAGGAACCTTGCCAGGTGCCGGGTGATCGCCGGGTCGGCCGCGTAGGCGAGATGCAGCTCCCTGAAGCCGCTCGCCGGCTCTTCGTGCGGCTCTTCGTCCATCTTGCAGAAGGGTAAGAAGCCGTCGACGAGGATTTTTTCGATCTCGTCGCGGTCGAGCGAGGTCTTGAGCGAGCCGCCCACGACACTGCTGCCGCGGCCGGAGATGACGATCGGCTCGCTTTTGGCGTCGGGGTTGTTGAGCAGATTCTCTTTCGCCTTGCGGCAGGCATGGCTCAGGGCCATCGTCTGCCAGGTGTCGACCTTCTTCTTCGCGGCTTCGAGCTTCTGACGGGCGTGGAACGCCAGCGTCAGGTCCATGTTGTCGCCGCCGAGCAGGATGTGGCTTCCGACCGCGACGCGCTCGAGCTGCAGGTCGCCGTCTTTTTCGCTTACCTCTATGAGGCTGAAGTCGGTTGTGCCGCCGCCCACGTCGACGACGAGCACGACGTCGCCCTTCTTCACCTGTTCGCGCCAGGGCGCCTTGGTCTGGGAAATCCAGGCATAGAAGGCTGCCTGGGGCTCCTCGAGCAGGGTCACTTCTGCAAGACCGGCTTGTTTCGCGGCTTCCACGGTCAGATCGCGCGCGGCGGCATCGAACGAGGCGGGAATCGTCACGATCAGCTGCTGGTCTTCGAGCTTCGCCTTCGAATTCTTCGCATTCCAGGCATATCGCAAGTGGGTAAGGAACTCGCTCTGGGCCTCGAGCGGCGAGATCTTCTTCGCGCCGGCCGGGGCGTTCCAGGGCAGGATCGCCTCTTTCCGGTCGATGCGCGGGTTGCACAGCCACGACTTGGCCGAGGAGATCAGCCGGGCCGGCACTTCGGCGCCGCGCTCGCGGGCGTATTCGCCGACGATGAACAGACACTCGCGTTTCCACGGCAGGGCCGGCTTTTCCTGGAGCCGCTCGAACAGGAACGACGGCAGCGACTCGCGCTCCTCGACCGCCCCCTGGGCGAGCTCCTGCAGGATCGGAAACGTGCCGACATCCGGCTTGTCCGATTCGGAATCGGCCACCGGAGCATGCGCGATGACGATGTTGGTCGTGCCGAGATCGACACCTACGATGTTCTTTGCCTGGCTCACGCGGCGGGCCTCCTCAGGAGATCTCGACTTCGGCCGGGGCGATCACGTCGCCGGTCCAGCCGGACACCAGCGAAGGAAGCTTGCACTCCTTCATCCTCCAGCCCCGATGCACGAGAACGCCGCTGTATGGGCCGGTGGGCGCGACGTTGCCGGTCAGCTTGATCGCGTTCGGGTCGACCTTCTCGCCCAGGCTCACCGTTTCCCCTTCGGGATCGCTCAGGACGTGCTCGATGACGAGGCGGTCCTGCAGGATCTTGCGGCAGCCTTCGTGGATCGGCCGGATCGCGCCGCCCAGGCTCTCGTCGTCGACCTCGGATATGTCTTCCATGAGGAAGTCGAGCAGGCGCCCCTCTTTCTGGAACAGCGCCAGGATCTGATACGCGACAGCCGGAACCGCGGGTTCGGCCTGGAAAACCGAAACCGGTGCCGGTTCAGGCTTGGGCTCGGGTTTTGGTTCCGGCTTCGGCTCAGGTGCAGGCTCAGGTTTCGCCTCTGCCTTCGCGACCGGCTCATCGGCCTTTTCGGGCTGCGGAGCGGGTGCGGCGGATGCGAACAACTCGATCAGCGCCAGCAGGCCCGTCGCGACGAGAAAGATCCCGATCGCGATGCCGATCGGGGAGCCGCAACAGCATTGCTGGCTGCAGGATTTGAGCATCTCCTCGAGTTTTGCCGGTTCCTTCAGCAGGGGCGCCAGCCGGACACCGCCGTAGATGATCCCCGCCGTTCCGGCAAGGGAGAGCAGGGCAAGCAGTTTTCTGAACATTCGCCACCTCGGGCAGATGATTTTTTCACTCAGACCTGTAGAATATGCCGTCCCCACAATCCCCTGTCAAGTAGGGACGGGTTTCAAACCCACCCGGATCGGAATTTCACGAGGACCGCGCCAGGATATTTATACACACTGTTATACAACACATTTTCACTCTCCATACGCGG
>MWAR01000088.1 GCA_002068715.1 bacterium ADurb.Bin374 | reverse complement strand
GAAAAAATGTACTAAGATATTTTCCTCGGCGTCTCAGCGTCTCCGCGGTGAATCGTTCGAATTTCAACATACCAGACACCAAGACACCAAGACACGAAGAACGGTTGTAACAAATAGTTAACTATACTTTGTGCCTGGTATGTGGATTTCGTTTCAAGAACCGATCCGCGGATGACACCCCAGAATGGGTCGCATCCTCGTGCCGCAAGGACGGTACGCGAACCGCCTGGATTGCCGACGGTGAAAAGGTTGCTTTTTCCATACCGGTCTATTTATCATTGAGGTTCACGACCGGGATGTATCGCTTCGTTTCGCTTCCGGTCGCCGGAATGAATCCTTCGCGAGGAGAAACGAATGCAGAAGGTGCATCCGACCCGCACGATGTGGGAAGTGGGCCGCTGGCGACTGGATGGCGCAGTCCAGGCGGTCCCGTCGTCCGTTGCCCGGAATATGCTCGGCTGGATTTCGGCCGTGATCCTGATTACCCTTCTATCTGTTCCGGCGGCCCGGGCCGCCGATCTCGAGCTCGAGTCGCTGGCCCTGCTCTACGAGCCCGAGACGGTCGTCACCGCCACGCGGCTTCCCGAGCCTGCGATCGAGTCGCCGGCCATCATGTCGGTGTTCACGGCGCAGCAGATTCGCGCACTCGGCGTCGACACGCTTCCCGAACTGCTCCAGTTCGTTCCTGGCTTCAACCCGTGGAAATCCATCGCCGGCGACTGGTGGCCGGGGCCCCGCGGCATCCTCGACTCGAACCGCAGCTTCATGGTCATGGTCGACGGCATCAGCATCAACAACCAGTTCCTCGGCTCCCCATACTGGACGTGGGATCTGCTCGACCTGTCGCGCTTCTCGCGCATCGAGGTCATGCGCGGCCCGGGTTCGGCGCTGTACGGCTCGAGCGCCTTTCTGGCCGTCATCAACTGCATCACCGACGACCGGCCGGCCGACTCCGGCTATCTGAAAACGACCCTCGGCTCGTTCGAACGGCGCGGGATCGCCCTGGGAAGGGTGTTCAAGGCCGGGAAGACGACCATCGACCTGAACGTGTCGGGCGAAGGCTCCGACAGCCAGGACCGGTTCGTCGCCGTCGACGGCTACGGCAAGAGCGGCCTCACGCACGACGCCTACACGAAGAAGGACCTGATGCTCAAGGTCACCGATCCCCGGGGGCTCACCTTCCTCGCCCAGCACGTCGAGGGGAACCGCGAAGGCTATATCGGATATTTCAACAATCTGAACGATAAGACGTTCTTCCGCCGCTCGAACGACCTGCTGACGCTGAAATACCACCGCACCCTGAAGGACTCGGCGGAACTGACGAGCCGGGTTTTCTACAACCAGTTCCTCGACAGCGAGCGCGCCGAGGCGGTCAGCCCGGGCGTGCTGTTCCCGCTCACCGGGCTCGTGTATCCGCTCGGAGCGATGCGAGAAGACCACTCTCGCGACTCGGTCTGGGGAATCGATGTTCTCTACAAGGCCGCTCCGACCGGCCGGCACCAGTTCAGCCTCGGCGCCGAAAAGACGTTCATCGATCTCGCGGAATCGGCGGTTTTTGGTTCCTTCGGCACGCCGGCCGACCCGGCGGCTCTGGCCTTCATCCCTGGCGAGTATCCCGAACCCGGTCGGATGGACAACACGTCGATGTTCCTGCAGGACGACATGTCCCTGGCGACCAACCTGCGTCTCGTCGTCGGGGCGAGATACGACGACCATTCCGACTTCGGCGGCACCTGGAATCCGCGTGCCGGACTGATCTATCGGTTCAACGCACGGTGGACCGGGAAGCTGTTGTATGGGCATGCCTATAGAAATCCCGACTTCCATGAAATGGCCGGGAACGCCGCGCTGAAAAGCGAGAATATCCGGACGACCGAGTTCCAGCTGCTCGGCGAACCATTTCCCGGCTGGTTTTCGAAAATCAACGTGTTCATCAACCAGTTGCGAGATCGCATTCAGAGCACGAATACATTGTTCTATACAAATATCGGCCGCACGGATTACGACGGGATCGAGTTCGAAACCCGCAAGCGGTTTGGCCGCGGTCAGGAAGTGTTCGCCAACGTCTCGACGTTTCGCCGGCGAGCCTTGTCCACTCCCATCGAGTTTGCTCCCGAGCTGCCGCAGAACAAAGTCAATCTGGGCTACTCGTTCCGCATGAACAACTATGAGACCAGCCTCTGGGGCACGGCGACCTCCCGTCGCTCTCGAAACGGCGCCGATGTGCGCGATTCGCTGCCCGGCCTCGGCCTCCTGAATCTGACCGTCACCAGACTCGGCTTCCCCGGCATGGCCGACCGGATCACGCTGAAGGTGAAAAATCTTCTCAACACGTATACCTCGATGACGCCAGTATATATAGGTGATGGTATATTTGAAGACTTCCCCCAGCCCGGCCGACAGATCACCCTGGAAATGACCTGGGATCTGTGAACGAAGACCGCGACATCGACATGAAGAGACGAAGGCATCGCATGCAGCGCCCGCTCACGACGGTGCTGCTGGCGTTCGCGCTTGCGTTCGCGACGCTGCTTCCCTGTCGAGCCGAACCGGAGGTCTGGGCGTTTTTCCGATCCGATGTTCCCCTGTATCTCGCGATCGTTCAGCAGCTGGAGGCCCGACTCAAGCGGCAGTTCGTGAGCTGCCCGGTAGAGAAGACAACCTCGAGCTTCATCGACAGCCGCTCCCCGAGCATCGTCATCGCGTTCGGCGAGGCCGGGCTGAAACGGGCTCTCACCATGACCTGGAACGTGCCGATCCTGTCGGTGTTCGACGGCGATGAGGGGCATGATTCCAGGGTCGTTCCGATCGAGATCTCTCAACCGCATCATCTCCAGGTCAGGACCCTGAAGAAGCTGAATCCCGGCCTGAAAACGATCTGGTATCCCTATGCCGGAGAGGATTTCAAACCCGCGCCGACTCTCGAAAAAGCCGCCCAAGAGGATGGTGTGAATCTGGTCGTGAACCGACTCCAGGATCCCCGGTCGCTTCCCGAGGCCCTTCGTGCCCTGGATGCCTCGACCGTCGCGACGATCCTGCCGCCCGACCCTGGGCTGATGAACGATGCGGTGACGCGGCCGATCATGCTAGCGGCGTTCCGTTCCCAGTCGGTCATTGTCGGATTTTCCGAAGGGCTCGTGAAGAAAGGCGCGGGGTTCGCCTACATACTCACACCGGAACGGCTGGCGCTCTCCCGTGAGGAAATTCGAAAACTGGAGCCTGATCCTGAACGCGACGATTCTCGACAAGCTGCGCCTGTCGCCTCCCGCCGACGTGCGGAACGCGGCAGACAAGGTGTTCTGAGGAACAGGCCGTATGTCATCGCTTCGAATCAGAATTCTCGTCGCCTTTCTCGTGGCCATGGTTCTTCTCGAGGCGGGCCTGGGGCTCTGGCATTACAGGCACATGCGATGGCTGCTGGAAACGCGCTTCGAACTGTCGGCCCGAACATTCGCGGCGCAGATCGCCCGGCAGGCGGTTCCCTCGGTGTTCGCCGAAGACGTGGACCAGCTTCAGGCGCTGGCGACCCAGGCGTCGGATATTCCCTCCCTCGATTTCATCAGCTTCAGGAACGAAGTCGGAGCGACGATTTTTTCGGCGATCATACCGTCATCGACCCGGAACGGACCGAACATGGTTCCCCTCATCCCCAGGGATCAAGCGACTTCGTCCATGTTCCTGAATGTCATGAACGGCCTGATCGCCCAGGAGCCGGTGGTTTTGACGAGCTTTGCACCGGAAGACGCCGGCGCATCCTCGACCCGATTCATCGGAAGCGTGGTCCTTGGCTTCTCGAGGGGCGAAATCGAGCAGCAGTTGTTCGCCACGAAACGCATTCTCGTCCTGTCGGGCGTATTCTTCGCGTTCGTGGCGCTGCTGATGACGATTCTGCTCGAGCGGTGGGTGACGACGCCGCTGGTCCATCTCATCGAAAAGATCCGCGATATCGCCAAGGGCGATCTCTCGATCAGGGTGAACGTGCCCGATACGACGGGGGAGATCAACATTCTGTGTCATTCGGTCAACCAGATGGCCGACGCCCTCCAGGACCACACCTCGACGCTCGAACAGCGGGTGCAGGACCGCACCGTGCAGCTCGAGTCGGCGAACCAGGAACTGGAAGCCTTCGCCTACTCGGTTTCGCACGATCTGCGGGCGCCCCTGCGCGGCATCGACGGCTGGAGCCTGGCCCTGCTCGAAGACTGCGCCGACAAGCTCGACGAGCAGGGAAAACAGTATCTTGGCCGCGTCAGGAGCGAAACCCAGCGGATGGGCCAGCTGATCGACGAGCTGCTGCAGCTTTCCAGGGTGACCCGGTCGCCGTTCCAGCCGAGAGACGTGGACTTGGCCGCGCTGGCGTACCGCATCGCGGACCGGCTGACGGAAAGCAGTCCCGGCCGTACGCTGACGTTCCGGATCGAGCGCGAGATGGTTGCACGGGGTGATCCGGCGCTTCTCGAAATTGCCTTAACAAATCTGTTCGAAAATGCGGTAAAATTCACCGGTCCATGTTCTGATGCACAGATCGAATTCGGCCGCGTCGTCGTCGACGGGAAACCGGCATTCTCGGTGCGGGACAACGGGGTCGGATTCGATATGGCATACTATTCAAAGCTGTTCGGGGCGTTCCAGCGCCTGCACAAGGCGTCGGAGTTCCCCGGCACGGGAATCGGCCTCGCCACGGTCGCACGCATCATTCACCGCCATGGAGGACGCGTCTGGGCCTCTTCTGAACTGGGAAAAGGCGCTTCTTTCCAATTCACCCTCGAGGAAAAAGCATGAAACAGAAAACGATTCTTCTCGTCGAAGACAATCAGAACGACATCGGCCTGACGCAGCGCGCGTTCGAAAAATGCCGGATCTACAACGATCTCATCGTCAAGGAAGACGGCCAGGAGGCTCTCGATTTTCTTTTCGGCAAGGATGGCAAGCCGGGCGCCGCGGACAACATCCTTCCGATGCTGGTCATGCTCGATCTGAAGCTGCCGCGCATCGACGGCCTCGAGGTGCTGCGGCGGATCCGGGCAGACGTGCGCACCCATCGCATGCCCGTGGTCATCCTGACATCATCCAAGGAAGAGGAGGACGTGGCGGCCAGTTACGACCTGGGCGCGAACAGCTACATCCGCAAGCCGGTTGATTTCCAGCAGTTCGCCCAGGCGGTCCAGAACCTCGGATTATACTGGTTGGTATTGAACGAGCCGCCGCCCACGATCAAGAAGGGATGACCATTCTTCACTGCCTTCAGATCGAAGATTCGGAAAGCGATGCCGAGCTGATTCTCCGGCTTCTGCGCAAATCCGGGTTCGACGTCGACGGCGAGCGGGTGGAGACGGCCGAAGCGTTCAGGGCCGCCCTTCCCGTCAGGCAGTGGGACATCATCATCGCCGATTACCAGCTTCCCTCCTTCGACGCGCCGGCCGCGCTCGCGATGATCAGGGAAGTCGGTCTCGACATTCCCTGCATCGTCGTTTCGGGGATGATGGGCGAAGAGATCGCCGTCCGGATGATGAAGGAGGGAGCGGCCGACTACATCACCA
This sequence comes from bacterium ADurb.Bin374, assembly GCA_002068715.1. Next base: position 2,710 of record MWAR01000088.1, on the reverse strand, counting down.
AGAACAGCCTTTCCCGCCTTCCCCCGGCCGTCGAACGCGAGCTGCGCGAGGCGGAGATGCGGCGGGAACGGCGCCGGGCCGTCGTCGAACTGGCCGAGGAGCGGGAACGCCTGCTCGTGACGCTCCGCAGTATCGGCGAAGGCGTCATCACCGCCGACGTGCACGGTTTCACGACGATGGTCAACCCCGTCGGCGAGCGGCTGATCGGCATGACGGCCGACGAAGCCCGCGGCCGGCCCGTCTCCGATATTTTTCGGCTGCAGATGCGCGGAAACGACGCCCCCTGCGCCGATCCGGTGCAACGGGTACTTGAATCCGACAGTGCCCGCGAACTGAGCCGCGTGGCCCTTTTGATCGATGTCCAGGGCAACGAACTGCCGATCACCTTCACCGCCTCGCCGCTCCTCGATGCCGAAAAACAGATCGTCGGAGCCGTTCTCGTGTTCCGCGACATGACGCGCGAGCAGAAGATCCACGAGATCCTCCAGAACGCCGACAAGCTCCAGTCGATCGGCGTGCTCGCCGGCGGCATCGCCCACGATTTCAACAACCTACTCAGCGGCATCTTCTGCAACATCGAGATGGCGAAGCTGTGCTGCAGGAACGGCGACTCGACGAAAGCCGTCGAGCGGCTGGGGGCGGCGCTCGACGTGTTCTCGCGCGCCAAGGACCTGACGCGCCAGCTGCTGACCTTCGCCAAGGGCGGCAAGCCCGTGCAGAGGACGATGTCGATCGAGCCGATCCTGCGCCGCTCCTCGACGTTCATGCTCAGCGGCTCGAACGTTTCGTGCGACATGCGTCTGCAGGAAGGCCTGTGGCTCTGCCACATCGACGAGAACCAGATCGCCCAAGCCGTCGACAACATCATTCTCAACGCCCGCCAGGCGATGCCGAAGGGCGGCCAGATCACCATCACCGCGGAAAACGTTCCGGCCGGCTCGCCGGGACTGCCCGTCGGCGATCTCGGCGACTCGGTCCGCGTTTCCATACGCGACACCGGACCGGGTATCGATCCGAAGGTGCGCGCCCGCATCTTCGACCCGTTTTTCACAACGAAATCGGCCGGCAGCGGGCTGGGTCTTTCCATCGTCTTCTCGATCATGAAGCGACACGGCGGCCTCGTCGATATCGACTCGCAGCCCGGTGAGGGAACGGCGTTCGTTCTCTACCTCCCCCGCGCCCAGGCCGAGCGGAAAGCCTCCGGCAAACGTCAGGCCGTGGTCGACATGAAATCCCCGCTGGGCCACGGGAGGATTCTCGTCATGGATGACGAGCCGTTCATGCGGGACATCTGTCGCGAACTCCTCGAGGATGGCGGCTTCGTCGTGACCTGCGCGGCGAACGGCGACGAGGCGATCGGCCTGTTCCGTAGCGATCTCGAGAAGGGCATCACGTATATCGCGGCGGTCCTCGATCTCACCGTTCCGGGCGGCAAGGGCGGCATCGAGACGCTCGCCGAACTTCGCGTCATCGACCCGGACATCTGCGCCATCGCCGCGAGCGGATACTCGAACGACCCGGTCATGGCCCAGCCGTCGAAATACGGCTTCGCGAGATGCCTCCCCAAGCCCTTCACGATGGAGGATCTGTTCGCCGCGATCCGCCACTGCGCCGCCTTGCGCCCTTCGTGAATCGCGCGTTTGCGCCGATATCTGATCTACAGGTGTTTTCAGATATGAGGAGCGCAAACCTTGTCCGAACTGCTGGAGCAGTATCTGGCCTATTTGTCCGTGGAGAAAGGCCTCAGGCCTAAATCTCTCGAGGCATACCGCCGGGATCTGCTCGATTATCTGACGTTTCTTCAGGACAAAGGCCGCCGGCCCGACGAACCGGGCGCGGACGGACCTCTTGCGCTGTTCATGGCCCACCTGCACGACCGGGGTCTTCAGCCCCGTTCCGTCGCCCGCAAGGCGTCGACGCTGCGGGGGTTCTACCGTTTCCTGCGCCGGGAAAACAAGATCGCCGTCGATCCGACGCGCATTCTCGAGCCTCCCCGCGTGGGAAGACCGCTTCCGAAAGTTCTCAGCATCGCCGAGGTCGAGGCGATGATCGCGGCCCCCGCGGCCGGCACTCCTCTCGGCCTGCGCGATCGCGCGATACTGGAAATCCTGTATGCGACGGGTATTCGCGAATCCGAACTCATCGCGCTCGAGCTCGGAAGCATCAACCGCGAGGGCCGGTTCGTGCACGTGGTCGGAAAGGGCGGCCGCGAGCGGATCGTGCCGGTCGGCAGTTTCGCCCTGCAGGCGGTCGACGCGTATCTGCGCGACGGCCGTCACAAGCTGCTCGGCGGCAACATCACCGAACGGACGCTGTTTCTGAACCCTTTCGGCAGCCCGCTTTCACGAATGGGCCTGTGGAAGATCGTCCGTAAATACGCGGTGGCGGCCGGCATTCCGCGGCAGGTCTCGCCGCACGTCCTCCGCCACTCGTGCGCGACCCACATGCTCGAGGGCGGCGCCAGCATCATCGCGGTGCAGGAGATGCTCGGCCACGTCGACGTCTCGACGACCCAGATATACACGCATCTCACCGGACAGGATCTGAAACGGATCCACGGCGAAGCCCACCCGAGAGGCCGATGATGCGCACCTGCACGCGGTTTCTCCTGCCGCTCTTCCTTCTCGCCGCCGCCGCCGCATCGGCCGACCTGGGCCCGGCCGGAATTCCGGCGGGCGTCGCGCCAGTTCCATCCGTCGTCGCTCCGGCG
>MWAR01000087.1 GCA_002068715.1 bacterium ADurb.Bin374 | reverse complement strand
CATCAGCCGTACACGATATCGAGCAGAGCCTGTTCAGGACTTCTCTCGGCATCGACATCGAAAGCGGCGAACCGGTTGAGGACGGGCATCGCAACCATCTCCGGGCCATCAACGAGATCTTCAGATGCGGCTCGATGAAACAAGCCGTCGAGCAGGGTGTTCTCACCCAGGGGATCTTCTTTGAATGCGTGAAGCGCAACGTTCCGTTCGCACTCGCCGGAAGCATCCGTGACGACGGCCCGCTTCCCGAGGTGTACACCGATATGGTCGACGCGCAGAAAGCGTATTTCGAGTTGATGCAGGGGTGTACCGTCATGCTTATCCTATCGACTATGCTTCACGGCATCGGCGTCGGAAACATGCTTCCCGGCTGGGTCAAGACGATCTGCGTCGACATCAACCCTGCGGTCGTCACGAAACTCGCGGACCGCGGTTCCCATCAGACGATCGGCATCGTGACCGACGTCGGCAGTTTCCTGGCTGCGCTGTACCACGAACTGAAGAAGCTCGATCCGGGAACGTAAGGCGAACTGATCGATTTTCACAATCACAGAATACCGGAACACATCTCGTGCAGCGATGTGCGTTTCGGCGCATCGCGATATGCACCGACGTTTCATTCGCCGCTGATCGGGAACCGGTACGGGCTGACGGAGAAAACTTTTCCGCAGTGTGCGAAAATTCGTTAAGAAACCTGCGCTTCCGGCCGAAGAGGGAAAAAGCGGTGTGGATTATACCCTCCACCCGCGCGCCCACCGGGCGCATACAGGGTATAGGCGCGCAGGCGCCGGCACGTCAGGGAGTCGTTCGATATGGGCGAATACAAGGAAGCTGTTCGCGAGTGGGTCAAAGATTTCGTGAAGGCGCTGATCTTTTTCGTCATCCTGCAGACGTATTTTCTGCAGGGTTTCATCATCGAAGGCGCATGTATGGAGCCCCAGTTGAAGTCGCACGAGAAGATTCTCGTCAACAAGATGATCTATCATCTGCGAAAACCATCGCTCGGCGAAGTCGTCGTTTTCACGTTCCCGCTCGACCCGAAGAAAGATTTCATCAAACGTATCGTGGGCGGTCCTGGCGATCTTCTCGAGGTCCGCGACGGGTATCTCTACAGAAATGGCGTCCGGGTTTCGGAGCCGTTCGTGAAAGAGTATGTGTTCGGCTCGTATGGTCCGCTCCGTGTCCCAAAGGGGAAGATCTGCGTCATGGGGGACAATCGGAACAATTCTCATGACAGCCGGGCATGGGGGTTCCTCGACATCAGCCAGGTGAAGGGGCGTGCCGAGTTCAAGTTCTGGCCACCCTGGGATATGGGTTCGATCCCTGCGATTCCCTATTGATGCGGAGTTACATTTGACATGATCGATTTGCAGAGATACAATGACAACGATTCCGGATGCCAGTCATCCGCGGCCAGACAAACACGAGGGAGCGGTCAGGTGACCACGAAATTGGTTCAGCAACATTTCCGGTGTCCAACCTGCCTTTCCGATTTCGATTCGAACGTCGTCGAGGCCGTCAGCCACCAGGGCCAGGATTCGGATTTTTATCCCCACTACATCGGTGACGACCCTCTCGAACATTTCCTCGTGCAGTGCCCAAACTGTCGTTTTTGCGCATACCCGGACGATTTCGGGCAGTCCGGTGACGTTGAGACGATCAGCCAGTCGCGCATTTGCGAGATTCTCGAGCAGCCGCTGGCGAAAAAACTCCCCAAAGTCGCCCAGATGTATTATCTGGCGGGGAAACTCTACGAATTCCAGAAAAAGAATCCCTACCACATCGGGAACCTGTATCTTCGAGGCTCCTGGGTCTGCCGCAAGTCCGACAACCGGAAAGCGGAAATCGAGATGCAGCAGCTTGCGGTCAAGTTTCTCCGCGTTTCAGTCGAGCGCTCGACCGTCGCAAACCCTGACAATCTTCCTGTCGTGACGTACCTCGTCGGCGAGTTGTACCGCAGGCTCGAGGACAAATCTCAGGCCCGCGAATGGCTGAACAGCGTCGAGGAGGTCCTCATCGACCAGGACCAGCAGTGGATTCTCGAGCTTGCCAAGAAGCAGGCCGAACTGAACGAACATTTCATCAATTAACCTTCTCAGACGATCGTGGAACGAACGGGGTGAAAAACCCCGTTTTTTTCTCTCATCAGAACCGCGCATCGTTCCGATAGCAGGTAACCGGGAGAGATAGCAGCATGCGCGTTCTTCTGGTTTCCGACATTCATTCGAACATCGAAGCTCTTACGGCAGTCATCGAAGCGGCTGATATGACGCGCTTCGACGCGGTCTGGTGCGCAGGCGACGTGACGGGGTACGGCCCGAACCCGGACGAATGTGTCAAGTATTTCCTGGGTTTGCCCAACCTGAAAATCGTCATGGGGAATCATGATTCGGTCATCTCGAAGGTCTCCGCGCCGATCGGATTCAATCCCAACGCGATCAATGCAGCATTGAAGAATATCGAGTCGATCACGCCCGAGTCGCAGCAATGGCTCGCGGAGCTCGAAACATCCCTCCGTATCGATCCGGAAGTGATCCTCGTTCACGGAAGCCCTCTCGATCCGGATGAGTATCTCCTTTCCCTGGAACTCTCTATTCCATCGCTTTCCTCGATGGCGAAGTCGGGTATCCGGGTGGGCCTGTTCGGCCATACACACATGCCCGCCATCTACGTCTACGACAAAACCAACGACCAGTATTTCGAGGAGTCGGTCAAAGCCGACAAGGATATCGAACTCAATATATCAAACGATTTCGTCTATCTCGTCAATCCCGGCTCCGTCGGTCAGCCGCGCGACGGTGATCCACGAGCGTCCTTCATGGAACTCGAGATTCTCGAAAACCGCATCATCGTGAGAAACAGGCGGGTCTATTACAAGATCGCGTCGTGCCAGGAGAAGATGCGCGAGAGAAAGTATCCGGAAATACTCATCAACCGGCTGAATTACGGATGTTGAAACACCGTTCAGAATGTCATTCGGCGTATATATCTAGCGGAGTATATTCTTGATCAAGGCAAGAGTGAAGTATGCGGATGAAAAAGGCCGCATGCAGGAGTTCGTGAGAGAGATCGATTCGATCGAGGAACTGCGGACGGCCCTGACCGATCACGGATGTTACGTCCTGCGGATCGACGAGGAACCGAAAAGCTGGACGGAGCAAATCTCCGATATCCTGCAATTGAGACGCGGCGTCGGGATCCGTGAACTCATGGAGTTCACACGGCTTCTGAGAACGCTTGTTAAATCGGGACTTCCTCTGAAAGAGGCACTCGACCTTCTCGTCGAGGACGCTCCGCCCGGGGCCCTCTCGAATGCCGTCAGAGCCGTCAGCCGCGACGTCGGGGAAGGAGTCTCGTTCAGTCAGGCGCTTGCAAGACATCCGCACGTCTTTCCCGACATCTTCGTGAAAACCGTCGTCGCCGGCGTCGCCGCAGGGGCTCTCGAAAACGTGCTAGAGCGGATGTCGTCGTATTACGCTGGCATTCTCGAGATCCGAGGAAAGATCGTCAACGCCCTCATCTATCCGGCTGTTCTGCTGCTCGTCTCGATCGCAGCAGTCGCCTTCATGATGGTGAAGGTCGTTCCCGAGTTCACGGACCTGTTCCAGAATCTCGACGTACCGCTTCCCCCGTTCACGCAGTTCGTTCTGGGCCTTTCCGGCTTGCTTGCCGATTGGTTCTGGCTTGTCATCGCGGCGGTCGTTGGCCTGTTCGTAGCGTTTCGGAAATACACCGCGACGGCCATCGGAAGAGCGCATGTGGACGGATTGAAGCTTTCCATCCCCATGATCGGAACTCTCGAGGAAAAGATGGGCTTCAGCCAGTTCGCAAGAACTCTCGCCACAATGGTCGAAGGCGGGATTCCCCTTCTGCAGAGTCTGTCGGTCGTGATCGACAGCCTCGAAAACCGCGCCCTCGCCCTCAGACTGGCCGAGATTCCCGATTCGATCGAGCGTGGTGACAGTTTCGCGCAGGCGCTGAAATCGGTCCCGAAGGTGCCCCGCATGGTTCCTCGCATCGTCAAGGTCGGAGAGGAGTCTGGCAATCTCGGGGAGATGCTCAACGGGCTCGCCGACCATTACGATGAGGAGATCGACAACCTCACCTCTTCGCTCACGAGGCTGATCGAGCCGCTGCTTTTCCTGCTGATGGCCGTCGTCATCGGCTCCATCATCGTCGCCCTTCTGTTGCCGGTCCTTACCGCCGCGACGAACATCCGCTGATCCCGGGAGAGGAAAGAATGGATCATATCCGACAGTTTCTCCTTGACCATCATCTGATCAAGAAAGACACGCTTTCGAAGCTCGAAGACCGCGCGACTCGCGAGAACAGGCCGCTATCAGAGGTGATTGCCGAAGATCCCTCGATCGATGCCAAAGCCCTTCATCGCGCTTTCGTCAAACTGTTCATGAAGAAGCCGCCGTTCGAGATCCTTCTCGAAATGAACCTGATCACCCCCGATCAACTCAGGAACGTCGAGGATGAATTCGGGGCCCCTCCGGCCGACCTGGGGCGTATTCTTCTCGAACGAAAACTCATCACCGAGGAGCAGTATGCCCAGGCGGTCGCCCGAGAGCTCAGCCTCGAATACGTCGACCTGACGAACTACAAGATCGACGACAATCTGTTCAACAGCGTCGATGTCTCGCTGATGCGCACCTACTCGTTCATCCCGGACTCCAGGACGGACAAGGAGTTCGTGCTCATCATGTCCGATCCGGGAAACGTCGACGCGATCGAGGAGCTCGAGGTCAAGCTCGGCCTGCCGGTACTTCCGAAGGTCGCCTCGCTTCACGCGATCCAGAAACAGCTGTCGCTGATGATCGAGACGAGTCTCGACTCGAAGCTCGTGCTCGCGGACATGGACAACATTCAGCCTCTCGAACTCGTGATCGAGAAGGAGAGCGCGGAGGAAGCGGCCCCCGGCCTCGCGATCAGCGAGGAGGTGAACCAGGAGGCGCCGGTCGTGAAAATGGTCGACTCGATCCTCCTGAAGGCCGTTCGTAAAAAATCTAGCGATATACATTTTGAAGTATATGAATCCCAGCTGAAAGTGAAATTTCGCATCGACGGCGTTCTGCACGAGATCTTTTCCGACGTCGAGCCGCGCCAGCGAGCCCCGATCATCTCGCGGCTCAAAGTCATGGCACAGCTCGACATAGCCGAGAAGCGAATTCCGCAGGACGGACGATTCAAGCTGAAAATCGACGACCGCGCCGTCGATTTCCGCGTCTCGGTGCTTCCCTCGATCTTCGGGGAAACGGTGGTCCTGCGCATTCTCGACAAATCCTCGCTGGGTCTCGATATCCAGAAGGTCGGACTCGAGGGGAACGATCTTCTGGCGTTCCAGCGAAACGTGAAGAAACCCTACGGCATGGTGCTGGTGGCGGGGCCGACGGGCTCGGGCAAGACGACGACCCTCTATTCAGCCATAAAATATGTGAAGACGCCGGAAGACAAGTTCATCACGATCGAGGATCCCGTCGAATACCAGCTTCCCGATATCGTACAGATCCCCGTGAACGAGAAGAAAGGGCTGACATTCGGTTCCGGCCTCAGATCGATTGTCCGACAGGACCCCGACGCGATCATGGTCGGCGAGATCCGCGACCAGGAAACCGCGCAGATCGCCGTCAACGCGGCCCTGACCGGGCATCTCGTGATGAGTTCCATCCACGCCAACAACGTCATCGACGCGATTTCGCGACTGACGAACATGGGAATCGACCCGTACGAGTTCGTCAGTTCGTTCAATCTCATTCTTTCCCAGCGTTTGATCAGGCGCATCTGCCCGAACTGCAAGACGGACGATGACACGATCACCGATGAGATGAAGCGCCTCAATATCGATTTCGAGGAGCACGCGTCAGCGGCGTTCAAAAAGGGCGCGGGATGCAGGTATTGTCACAAAACCGGGTATCAGGGCCGGTTCGGCATTTTCGAGGTCCTCGAGATGACGCCACGCATCAAGCAGATGATCCTCTCGAAAGAGTCGCCGCTATTGATCCGCAAAGCAGGCATCGAGCAGGGGATGATTCCCCTCCGGCAGGCAGGCTGGAAGCGCGTTGAAGCCGGCGACACGACGTTCGATGAAATGAACCGTGTGACGTTCGAGGAAGGGAACCTGTCATGAGACTGTTCACACAATACACGGCAATCGACATCGGAACCGCTTCGATCAAGGCCGTCCAGCTCGAGCATGCGAACGGCAACGCCGGGTATCGCCCCGCCTCGATAGTCTGCGAAGCTGTTCCGGACGGCATGATCGGGGGCGGATTCACGAACCCGGTCATCGGTGCCGTCGGAAAATTCCGCGATCTTCTCAGGACAGTTTTCGCGAAAATCCGGCATGGTCGAGAAGGATGCATCGTCGGTCTGCCTGACAGATGGGTGAAGCTCAACCTGTTCGATATCACGCTGAAACCCGGCGAAAGCGACCTGCGCGAATTTCTCGAACATCGGATGAAGCGCGATCTGAAAGTCCCGTCGAACCTCGACGTTGCCGTCGATTATCAACTACTTTCGACGGAAAAAATCCCAGAAGGCACCTCGCACCGGTATCTCGTAGGCATGGTCAGCCGCGGCATGCTAGACACCCTTTCAGAAGTCCTCGCCGAACTGAAGGTTCAGGTAATGGCGTTCGATACGTCGTCTCTCGGCATCTACAACGTCTTCGAAGGGTTGCATCCGGAAAACGCGATCGATCGCCATATCATGATGTGCCACGTCGGTCACGAGACGACCGTGGTGAAATGCTTCCAGAACGGCATTCTTCGATACGAGCGCGTCATCGAGGTCGCCGGCGCCGAGTTCGCTCGACACTGCATGGATATTCATCAGTATACAATCCAGGACGCTGAAGAGTTCCTGAAAAAGACCGTCTTCTTCCCCAGCGACAAGGAAGGTATCCTGGCGATGTATCCGAAACGCAACGACATCGCGCGCATTTTCGGGAACTGGCTTCGCGAGCTGAACGTCACGTTCCGATTCTACCAGGAGAAGTTCAAGATCCAGAAGCTTCCGAGAGTCTATCTGACGGGGGGCTCCTGCCTGTTCTCCGGGCTGACCGAGTTTCTGAGCGATTATTTCGGCACCCCCGTCGAGCGATTCAATCCCCTCGCAGAACTGCCCGGCGTCGGAACGCTCGAGCCTTCCATCCTGTCGCTCGGCCCCCGATACGCGCCCTGCATTGGCCTCCTGGTAGAGTGAGGTGAATCGATGAGACATCTGCTGAACTTCGTTCCGACCGTGAAATACCGCTCCGGCAGCAGCTTCATGTACAAGACCATTCTGAGCCTTCTCTACGTCGTTCCGACCATGATGACGGGGTATATGGGCTATCAGTATGTCACGACAGGCGACGTGATCGATCGGCTGAATTCGTCTTCAGACGTGCTCGAGAAGCACACCACCGAGTTCCAGAAAATACTTGCGGAATCGCGGCCGGATCTCGACGAGATCGATCGGATCAATCGGCGGCTCGTCACCTACCATCATACGAACCAGACGCTTCGTTTCTCGTGGAACGATCTGTACAAAACACTCGAAACCATCCTCCCCCAGGGGGTGCGCCTCACGCGCGTCCGCATCGTCCCCAAGACGCTCATCAAGATCGCGCTCGAGGGCAATGCCCGCGAGCTCGGCGATGTGACGGCCCTGCTGAAGTCACTCTACACCCTCGACCGTTTCGCGAATCCCCGGCTGTTGCGTCACGCGAAACTCGCCACGAAAGAGGAGTCCGGCGTGACGTTCGATATGGATGTCGATTATCTGCCGCTTTCGGGGCAGGAGGAAACGCACCCATGATGAATCCGACCGAGGTCAAGAAACTCAGGGAAAAGGCCCCGCTGCCCGCTCTCATCACCCTGATCATGTATTTCGCCCCATCGTTCGTTCTCATTCCTCATTTCGAGAATCTCACGGTGACAGAAGCCTCTTATGACGCGTCACTGAAAACCGCAACCGAAGTTCGACAGCAGAAAGCGAACGATGCGGTGATGAAGGAGAAGTATACGAAGCTGGCGAGCGAAGCCGAAGCACTCGACGCCTGGCTGCCCCCGGAAAGCGATCTCCCCCTGCTGATCGACCGGATCAACGAAACAGCATCGCTTCTCGGCATCGAGATCTCGTCGGTTCGATACGAGATCGACCGGTCGCCGGCAACGAAGCTTCCTCCCTGCGTGACACTCCGGTTCGATCTCAGTGCGGACTATGTCGGCATCAGGGCTTTCATGCAGGCGGTGAGGGGTATCCGCATGCCCGTTCTCATGACGGAAGTGACGGCGAACGAAGACCGGAACTTCACGATCTCGATGATTCACCTGGTGAAGCCATGAATACGAACGCCCAGCCGTTTCCAGAGAAGACCCGTTCGGAAGTCATCGATACGTTCGCCCAGCATCAGCAGGAGATCCGTGCGTTGAAAGGCCTGCTCATCCTGCTGTTCCTGACGTTCGCTTTCGAGTTCGGCCCCGGCATTGTCGCGGAATTCGCCGTTTCTGGCATCGATATCCGGGAAACCGAACAGCAGACGACCTCGAAACCGATGCCGCCGAAACGTGTTCAGCGGGTGATCAACGAACTGAACCGTCTCGAAACGTCCTTCCCGATCGTCCGTTCTTCGATTCGGCCGACTATCACGGCTCTCGAGGCGATCCGCGAGATTCAGCCGGAGAAAATGACGGCATCCCAGCGGGAAAAACGACTTGTCGAACATCTCGAGAAACTCTGGATGTTCTTTTCACAGCCAACCTGGGAAAACCCATCCGTGTTCGAACCCGTGCTGAAGGAAATCCAGGCAGTCATGATTCTGCTGAAGCGCAAGCTTCCCGACGCCGTTGAACTGCCGCCCCTGCCGTCTGGCGACGTCCGGATCCCCTTCATCGAGCTGGCGGGCCGGGACGTGTTCGCCTACGGACCGGAGTCGGGCGATAAGAAATGACGGAACGCATGTCGTCGAGAAGAATATCCGCCGGCGGCTTCACGCTGATAGAACTGATCGTCGTCATCTCGATCATCGGGATTCTCGTCAGCATTTCCTCGAGCCGGAACAATCTTGCCTTCGAGCGGTCGAAGGACGCCGCCGTCATGGTCCAGCTGGGACATATACGAACAGCTATACATCAATTCGCGCTCGATCACGATGGACGGTTTCCAGAAAACCTCGAGGCCCTTTCCCCGAAGTATCTGTCCAGGCCGGTCCTTAACTGGACCGGAAGCCGGGCTTCGGGGATCGTCGCGTTCGACCCCGTCACGGGCAGCGTCCGACTGCACGGGGTTTCTGGCCAGTCACCGGAGAAAACGCCGGACAGCAGAGGAAGACCGTATGCGGATTATTGATCCTCGTCGCGGACTCACCCTTATCGAGTTGATGGTCTGCACCGTGATCATCGGCATCCTTGCCGGAACGGCGCTTCCTCTCTCGAGAAATTTCGTCCGGGGCAAAAAGGAAGAAGCCCTGAAAGAGCGGCTTCGAGAGCTTCGGGAAGGGATCGACCGGTATCACGAGGTCATGAGGAGGAGGAATCCCGGAGCATCCGATGCAGCCTTGTATCCTGTGAAAATCGAAGATCTCACGCAGGCGCGGGTGCTCAGGCGCATCCCCATTGATCCGTTCCTGGGGCGGCCTGAATGGGGAACGAGATCGTCGACGGACGAAGCCGATGCCATTGTCACCGACGGGCGCAACATTTTCGACGTGCGTTCTCTCGCGACGGCCACTGCGTTCGACGGAACACCTTACTCGACCTGGTGAGGCAATATCCCGATATCCAATTTTTCATCATGTTTCGTATGAAGATTGGTCACCCCTGTTCAATTATCGCCTCGCTCCATTTCCGGAAATCCTCAATGATGAAAGTCTAGATCTGATGCCGTTTCAGTGACGTCACGAGGCTGCGGTGAGGTGCCCTGGAAATGTTGGCATGACTTATGCGTAAAGCGAATTGTGGATTTCAAACGACCTTTTGATTCCGCAGTACGAAGAGAGCGTGGAATGCTCCGGGGTGAAACATGAAATCGATTCTTAAATTTGCACTGTTCATCGCAGTCATCCTTCTTCTCGTGACGATTCCCAGCGGAATCGCCGCAACTTCCGATGACATTGCCGATATGGAGATGCCGTGTGACGATCTCGAACCGATCGGCGTCCAGACCCACAGCTTCGTCGACCGTGACGGCGAAGTGAAGCTCACGGTCGAATGGCTGCGTCGGCCCGGCGAGTTTGCCGTCACGATCGATTATTACGGCTACCTCACCCAGGAAGGCCGCGTGAACTGCTACCTCGATCTCAACGGCACCAGGCGCGAGTTCATCACGCTTCGTGAAAACATTTCCGACAGGCACCAGCGCATCAGAATCCTCTCCTTCCACCCGACGGTCAGCCGCGGAAGCTCGCGTGGCCTGAAGAAGCTGACCTCCGACGAACTCGTCGACTACCTGCTCTTCACGAACGCCCCGTATTATCCCCAGTTCGGCACCGTGAATATCGAGATGAAGTTTTTCTCCCACGGCCGCTGGGATGGCGATGAAAACAACAATAACGAAAACTACAAAATCAGTTTTCCCTGCCCGATCAAGGTTCAGGCCGAAGACCACTTCTGAAGCCCTGAAGGCGTTATCGATTCATCGATGGAAGAGTCGCCCTATGACGTGCAGAAGTTCCTGAATGTAAGCCGATCTATCGGGCGTTTCGCGCGGGTCGATGGAAACGGGAAGGTCAGGAATGGGTGCTGAACGAGTGGGGTGCTGCCAGAACAGCGTCCCGGCGTTGATTTCTTCGTCCGATGTCATCGTTCCTATCGGGAACACTCGGCTGCCGGCGGCTTTTTCGAATGCCTCCAGGCGGGCGGGTTCAACACCGAGAATCAGTTCGTATTCGCCGGCTGAGCCGAAGAGAAAGCCTTCGGGAGGCAGTCTGTTTCGATCGCAGAATTCCTGAACATCCGGATGAACTATCCCGGGATCTGCGCGTGCAATGATGGAATGGCCGGGATTCACCTTCAGAAGTGTCAGCAGGGTGTTTCTGTACCCGTCACTGGTATCCATTGCAAGAGCAATATTATCTCGGGTTTCTGTAACTAGTTGGCGTCGTGTCGCGAGTTTGAATCGTGAGCCGGCCGAGAGAAAAACGAGGTTGCCCGAGCCGAAGGGACCTGTCGCGTAGAGCTGCAGATGGCGGACGTCCGTCTTGCGGAGGATCGGCCGGGGGCCGCACATTGCAAGCGCACCACCGACGCCCTTCATGAGGCGGTCGCAGAAATCGTCTGAACGGTTGTCGGGAACCGACACGACGTGGAGGAGCCATTTCGGATCGGCTCCGACGGCAAGAAGGTCGCTGATGGTCGCGATGACGAGGTTCCAGCCGAGCGTCTCGGGATCGTCTGAGGGGAAACCGTCTTCCTCGGCGCTGAACTCGTCGATGGTGATCGCCAGCTTGCGGTCGCCCATCGTGACGATCTCGGCATCGCTTTCGAACAGGCTGTTGAGTTGGTCCCTGTGCCGTGGGAATACCTTTGCCAGGCTTTTGATTCTCTCGAATTCGTCCATATAAGCCTTTCTTTCGTTCATGCCGGCGCGATCAGCGGCAGGCTTTTCTGAAGCACCCGTATAGTCGCGGGAAGGAATCCCCGCGGATCACCGTCATACTCGATTTCGCCGGCATCGCCCCATTCGAGGATTTCGACCCGGCGTGCGAACATCGGCTTGAACAGCCGGGGCAGGGTGCCGAAATAGGCTCTCGGGACCAGCGAGCACATCCTGAACTTGGAAATTCCCGCCAGCGGGACCACGTATATGAGGCCGTCGTCGGGTTCTATCGGCAGATCTAGTTTGATGCCGGATGCGACGAGGCGACCCTTGCCGACGAAGAGATTATACATGTTCGAATATATATATTCGACGCCGTCCAGACGGACGCGCATGGCCGGCGGACGGAACCGGGCGATCGATGTGATGAGCGAGATCAGCGTCCCGCCGAGATCGCCGAAGCGCTTTCGAAAACCTGTGTTCGCACCGCGCGCGACGGCGGCGCCCAGACCGAAGTTCGCACAGCAGGAAAACAGGCGGAGATGCGCCGGCCCGCCCTGTTCGAGGGAATGGGAGATCCGGCAGACGTCGATCATGCGAGGCCTGCCCGAAACGAGCAGGTCCATGGCCGCCTCGAGATCGAGGGGAATGCCGTGGTTTTGACAGAAATCCGGACTCGTGCCGGTGTACAGCACACCGAACGAAGCGCCGGCATTTTCAGATCCCGGTTCGAACAGGCCGTTGAGGACGTCGTTGATGGTTCCGTCCCCACCGACGGCGACGATCGTTCCGAACCCTCTCGCGACAGCACGACGGGCAAGGTCTGATGTGTCGCCGTTCCTTTCGGTCAAAGCGAAGTCAAAATCGACCCCACGACGTTTCAGACCGTCGAATATGGCGGGCCATATATATCGTGACCGGAACGAACGCGACGACGGATTCATCACGAGAAAGATCCGTGAGGTTCCATTCGATCGCATGATCAAATGCCGTTTTCTAGCGATACAGGCCCATTCGCTCATACAAGCGGGTGGGCTTGCCCTTGTTCCAGGTCGGAACGAGTTTCTCGGTCAGGTGGCGGGGCAGGGGAGTCGTCTTCAAGCCGTTTTCCAGAAGCGTCCGATGGATCGAACCGGCCTCGGTGGCGCAGAGCCATGCGGTTCCGGGCTGGCGGAAAAAGCTCCGCATACGGGCGAAGATCGTCTTGAAATCCTCTTGCTGAACGTTGCCGAACGAGACGTTCAGGAACTCGCACGGCTGGACTTCGCCGTTGGCGTTCAGGTAGAACCGGTCGATACCGCCTGCGGTGCAGCCGAAATGGTTCGGCGACTCCTCGTAAACCTGCACCGACGCCGACGTCGCATCGGCGAACTCGTTCGGCGCGTTGTGAAGCAGGTGGAACTTCCGCAGCCGCCGGATCGCCTCGCGTGCCTTGATCATCTCGTCCTGCTTTCCAAGCCATGCTCCGGCGGATTTTCCGTGAATGACCTGGACGAACGAACAGCGCCATTCCCGGGCGATCCGCATGATGCGGTCGAGGCCGCCATTCTCGACGAGTTCCGCGGTGGGGCAGCTGTTGAGCGCGACCGTGATGCCGGCCTCGTTGAACATGCGCACCGCCTCGCGGGCGTTGTCGAACGAGCCGGGAATGCCCGTGAACCGGTCGCACTCGGCCGGGTCGGGGGTATGGAGAGATATCATCACGCCGTAAACCCCCGCTTCCTTCAGCCGGCGGGCATTTTCGGGGGTGAGGAGATGGCCGGTCGTATTGACCCAGATCTCCCGTTTCCCGTCGAACGCCGACAGCAGGTCGAGAAGCCGGTCGAACTGAAGAAGGGGTTCACCGCCCTCGATGTCGAACATCGTCACGCCGATCTCCTCCATGCCCCTCACGGCCTTTTTCATGAGGTCCATGTCGAGGTCCGCACCCGTATCGTTCCGTTGGTAGCAGTGAGGACACTTGTAGCCGCACACCTTCGTCATCGAAAAGACGACGGTTGCGGGCCCCGGATCGGAGCGAATGAACTTTCCGATCGTCTCCCAGAATCCGGTCGTTGGATATGCAGGAATATAGAGTTCGAGCTTGTATGTGTCGCCGATACGCACGACCTTGTTCGAAACGACGACCTTCAACAACAATATCAGACGATACATAAGACGTACGAAATCACCTGCGGCGAGTTTTCCCTTCAGCACCTCGAGGGCATACCGGCAGAAGACGTGGATCATCAGGCGGATATAGAACATCCCTTTCGGGAATCCGGTCAGGAACCGGGGCTGTGACATGACGACCTCCTCACGAAAGATACCCGTTCATGCGCCACCAGCGAACCGTTTTGCGGATCGCCCGCGGCAGGGGAGTGAAACCGTCGAAACCGAACGTCTCACGGATGCGTTGCGTCGCCGTCACGTTGCTCGCTCCGAACATATACAGTCTCGCACGGGTGAGCAGCGGTGGAGAGACGGCTCCGAAACACGTCCAGAGAATTTCAAGCAGCATGGCCAGAGGATACAGCAATGCCGGCGGGAACGTCAGCGGTTTGCGACGGCCCATCGCACGACAGAAGAGACCCCAATATTCATCCATCATCGGGGCGTCTGGGGGCCCGGCGTTGTAGACGTGAACGCCTTTCCGTTGCCGGTCGGCCACGGATAGAACCATTCGGGCCAGGTCTTCTACATAGACAACGTGGAACCGGTTCGTCTTCGAGCCGGGAAGGGCCGGCAGGCCGTCCTGTACTGAACGGCAGTATTCATACGGCCCGGCATGGAACTCGCGCGGACCGAACACCCAGACCGGCCGCAGAACCGTGAGATCGATGCCGCGAAGGGCCGCCTTCTGACGCAGCATCTGCTCGGCGATGGTCTTGGTGAGTCGGTAATGGTTCATCCCCGATGGAAGGAGCGATTCGAACGGGTAAGGACAGATCGGGTTGTACGGCTCGTTTTCATCCTTGGCCCTGGGGCAATTTTCCTCGCCCATGACGGCGATGCTGCTGAGAAAGATCATGCGGGTTTCGGCATCGATCGATTCGATCAGGTTCATGGCCGCTTCGACATTCGCTTCGAAAAACGTGGAATACCCGCCCCAGTCCGTCGCCTTCGCGGCAGCATGCACTATCAGATCGAAACCGTTGACTGCCGACGCCGTGAACGCCCGGTCCCGCAGATCCCCTTCGATGATCTTCACGTCATACCGGTCGAGGTACTTTCTCGACGACGACGCCCGCACGATGGCGAAAACGCGATGGCCGGCCCGGCAGAACGCCCTGACGAGGTGACTTCCGATGAAACCGGCGGCGCCGGTGATGAGCACATTCATTGCCTATTCTCCTCTTCGACAGCCGCCAACTCCTCGTGATGCGCATGCACTTTCCTGCCGTGACGCTTTTGATTCCACGGCAGGCGGATGGTGATCAGCACCGGCACGAGAAGCATGTTGGCGGCGAAGCAGAGGGCCATCGTCACGACCGTGTAGACGCCGAGCTGGTAGATTGGCTTGATGGTGCTGAAGGACAGCGTCAGGAAGGAGAGCGCGATCATCGACGCGGCCAGGAACATCGAAACGCCCGCCGAATAGATGACCGTCCTGGTGCTTTTCACCACATGACGAATTTTATGATATGCATTGATATATCTCACGACGAAATGAATGGTGTCATCGATTCCGATGCCCAGCGCCACGGCGGCGACCATCGTGGTTCCCATGTTCAGCGACTCGCCCAGCAAGCTCATGAGGCCATATACGCCAAAGATGGGCAACAGGTTGGCCAGAAATGCGATGATCGTGAGCCTGATGGAGCGAATGATGAAGAACGCGGAGGAAAACAGGACGATGATTTCCCAGAACGTCCCCTCGAACTGGGAAACGGCCATATCGTCTGCGGAATTCACGCAGCGGAGATACGTTCCTCCGACCTTGTATGTCGCTTCGGATGGGCATTCACGCTCGAGAAACTCGAGAATTCCCTTGTGAATCGCGACGAAGCTGGCGGAGTTGATGTGGCTCGTCCGGACGAAGACCAGCGTCTTGTTCACGGCATCATTGACGTAATAGCCGTTCAGGGCGGGATTCGCATCGTGGACGACCATGCCGATCTGGGCGACCGTCTTCCGGTCTTCATACCAGCGGGGCTCAGGCTTGTCGGCAAACGCCCCATACCCTTCGTTCAGCAGATCGAGCCAGGTGATCACCTTGTCTACGCCCTTCATTTTCTCGACCGATGCCTTGAACGTCTCGAGAAAGCCGAGAATCCGGGCGGAGCCCGCGCCGTCGGTCTCGGGCACCGAGAGCTCGACGACGATCGGGTATTGCCCGCCGACGGTCCGGTTCACGAAATCGACGGCCCGGGTCATGGGCGATGATTTCATATAGTACTGATAATAGTCTGTCTGGACTTCCATCCAAGCGATCAGCAACCCCGAAAACAGGAACACGACGCCGACGGCCAGAATGAGCGGTCGGAAGCGTGCCGTCGCGAATCTCAACAGGAATTTGAACCGGCGGGCGAAGCGGGGATGTGGGCGGTGCCTGATCAGTTTGAGAAGCGGATACGTCACGAAGAGGGCGGTCCAGCCGGCGAAGAAGGTGCCGAGAGCCGCGTAGAGGCCGAAATCCTGGAGCGTCGGAATAGAATTCAGGCAGAGCGAGAGGAAGCCGATTATCGAGGTCAGTGCCGAGAAGAACGCCCCGACGAACATCTCCTGCGCCTCTTCCGGGACCTGGATTTTTCCCTCGTGCTTCGCCACGAGAAAATGCAGGGAGTAGGCGAGCGCCAGCCCCATCGTGATCGCTGGAACGGGAGTCGTCGAGATCGACAGGTTGCGACCGAGCAGATGGAGGGTGACGAAGAGCAGGCCGTTCGAGACGAGCGCCGATGCAAGGCCCACGACCGCCATCCGGACATTGCGAAAAATCGCGAGCAGCGCGAAGAACAGCAACAGCAAAGAGAGGATGGAAAACACCTCGACGTCGATCTGCATCGTGCGACCGGTGATTTCCATGAAGGAATGCATGCCGGTGAGATGGAAGATGCCGCCTTTCGGGCAGGAGGCCTGACGTTCGCGCATGAGGCCGCGGATCTCGCGGATGATCGCTTCCTTCCGGAGCGGTTCCACATCGGGTTCGAAGATGATGTTGAATGCCGCCGTGCAGCCGTCGGGGGAGATGATGTTGTTGACGAAGAGCCGGTTGCCGAGGGCATCCTGCCTAAGTTGCGCCAGGCCGTCTGGGGTTTCCGGCAGCGTGTCGAGAAGCGGGGCGGATTCGATGACCGACTGACCGTTTTCTTTCCTGTTCCGGAAGAACGGGGTGCTGGAAAGGGAAAAACAGTTTCGGAT
>MWAR01000086.1 GCA_002068715.1 bacterium ADurb.Bin374 | reverse complement strand
AAAGACCTTTTCACCGCCGAGGCACAGAGGCGCAGAGATTGAAAAAATGTACTAAGATATTTTCCTCAGCGTCTCCGCGGTGAATCGTTCGAATTTCAACATACCAGACATTCCGAAGAAAACTCCGTCGGCTTCAGGAATACATCCACAGATGTAGGGCAGATCATCTGCGGAATCTGCGGATCGGTTCTCATGATGAAGCCAAGATACCAGATACAATAAAATACTCGCTCTATACCCGGAGTAGCGGGCTTGAAACCCGCTCCGTTAGAACCCCCGCGACATATGCGCGCATTGCGAGGTGCCCGAGGCACCCTGGTTACAGGATTCCCGACAGCAGGATGATTCGCATCACGATGTTCGCCAGCATGCCGGCCGCGACGTCGTCGAGAACGATGCCCACGCCGCCCCTGAAGCTTTCGAAAATGTTCAGGGGGTAGAATTTCAGAATGTCGAACGCCCGGAAGAGCAGAAACCCGGCGACGAGCACGGCAAGATCGGCTCGCCAGAGGAGCAGCAGGGTGGCCCACATGCCGACCACTTCGTCGATCACCACGAAATTCGGATCGCGGATGCCGGAGATGCGCTCGGAACGGTCGGCCAGGCCGATCGCGGCGAGGCAGCCGAAGATGAACAGAACGACCTGCAGCCAGGGGACGAGATCGCGCGTCAGCAGGAAAATCGCGATGCCGGGAAGACTGCCCCATGTTCCCGAGGCGATCGGGATATAGCCGAATCCGCCCCCGGCGGACAGGAGGCTGAGAAGACGCCCTCCGGGCGTTTCACTCGTCGAGCAGGTGCCAGTTTCGCTTGAGGTAGTCATATCCCGAATAGACGGTCATGATGACGGCGATCATCATGAGAACCTGGACAATCGGCCCGTGGTAGAGCGCGAAGATCGCCGCCGCTTCCGTGTAGCTCCAACTGAGGAGGATGACGCGGGTGCTGATGAATACCAGCGCCGTGATGATCGCCGTGAGCTGGGCCGTCGTCTTCCACTTGCCGAGATTGCTTGCTTCGATCGCCATGCCCTTCGGTGTGCAGACAAGCCTGAGTCCGGTGACGGCGAACTCGCGCGCAATGATGACTATGGCCACCCAGGCGGGTGTGAACGTGATGGAGCGATACTCGACCATCGCGATGAGAGCCGTCGAAACGAGCAGTTTGTCGGCGATGGGGTCCATGAACTTGCCGAACGTGGTTTCTTCTTTGTACCAGCGCGCGACGGCGCCGTCATAGTAATCGGTGATGGCGGCCAGGATGAACGTGACCGTGGCGACGATCTTGCCCCAGTCTCCATTCGGGGTGTCGGGGCCGTTCCAGAGAAAGGCCCCGAGAAAGACCGGTATCGCCGCAACCCGCATGAATGTTAGCTTCGTGGCGAGGGTCATCCGTGAACCTCGGCGGTGAAATCATATGCGTCGGCAGATATAATTTTGACCTTTATTATATCTCCGGATGTTATTGTCGCGTCCGCGGGGAACGTGACCGTGTTGTCGACCTCCCATGCGTCGCCGGGAAGTCGTGCGGTCGCGGTGCCGTTCTCGACGGAATCGACCATGACGTGCTGGATCGAGCCGGCCAGCTTCTGGTTTCGTTCTGCCGAGAGCACCTGCTGAAGCGTCATCAACTCGTCCAGCCGGCGCGTTTTCTCCGGCTTCAGAATGCGCGGTCTGATTTTGAGTGCCGGGGTCCCGTCTTCGGGGGAATAGGGGAACGCGCCGACCCGGTCGATGGGGTGCTCCTGGACGAACTCGATCAGTTGGGCGAAATCTTCCTCGGTTTCGCCGGGGAAGCCGACGATGAACGTGGTCCTGAGCGTCGCCTTTCGCCAGGTTCGGCGGATGTGACCGATCAGCGATACGAGATGCCGCCGGTCGGTGCCGCGATTCATCAGCGCCAGCATGCGGTCTGAAGCGTGCTGGAAGGGGATGTCGAAATACGGCACGAGTTTGGGCAGGCGATACAGGGCATCGAGCAGTTCGGGGGTGACGCGTGCCGGGTGCAGGTAGTGCAGACGAATCCAGTCGATGCCGGGAATCGTCCCGACTTTTTCAACCAGCTCGGGCAGACGGCAGGCGCCTCCGTGGTCCGTTCCGAACCGCGTCGTATCCTGCGCGACGATGTTGATCTCCTTCGCGCCGGTGGCTGCAAGCCGCTCGGCATCGCGTATGACCTCGGCGAACGGCCTCGAATGGAACGGGCCGCGGATTCCCGGGATGGCGCAATACGCGCAGTGATTGCTGCAGCCTTCGGCGATCTTGAGGAAGCCGATGTGCGGGGGGGTGAATCTGCGTGCCGACGGGATCCACGTGTTGCGGCCGGCGCGTTGTGGGAGCGGTGTATCGGCGATTTTCGCGAGCATCCCGTCGAGTTCGCAGCCGGAGAAAAACTCGAACGTCAGGTCGATCTCGGGAATCTCTTTCGCGATCTCGTCGTGATACCGCTTGATCATGCAGCCAAAGACGGCCACGCGAAGTTCGGGCCGCTCGTCCTTGAGCACGAGCACGCGCATGACCGTACGAAGCGACTCTTCCTTGGCGTCCTTGATGAAACCGCAGGTGTTGATCAGAACGAGATCGGCCTCTTCGGGGGTCGAAACCCAGACGAGACCGCGCCGTTCTAGATCGGCGGCGACGACTTCGGAGTCAGCCGTGTTTTTCGGGCAACCCAGCGAGATCAGGTGAAACTTCATGGCTCACAAGATACACGGGGTCGCCCCAAAGATCAAGGTTTGCTCAGCCTTCTCCGCGCGATCGTTCGATGTGGACCAGCGAGCGCTTGGCGTCTTTCGACAGGATGCTCGTCGGATCGAGTTCGATGACCTTGTTGTACTCTTCGACGGCCTTGTCGAACATGTTCTTGACGCGGTAGATGCTCGCGAGCCTGAAGTGGGCATCGACGAAGTCCGGCGACAACTGAATCGCGCGGCGGTACTCGTTGAGCGCCTCGTTCTTCATGTTGTGGTCGTAATTCTCGTTGTAGGCCTCGCCCAGTTCGTAGTGAGCGCGGGGGTTGTTCTCGTCGACCTTGAGAGCCTTCTTGCAGATCGCGATGGCCTCGTCGTACATGTGCTTTCCCGAGATCGACTGTTTGTTGTAGACGATCTTCAGGCCCCAGTAGGGCCAGAGGTTGTTCGGGTCGGCGGCGTTCGCCTGCTTGAAGTAGTAGACGGCCCACTGCTGCTCTTCTTCGGACGGCGTGAAGCCCGAACTGAGCGTGATGTAGGCATAACCCAGGGCGAAGCAGTTCATCGCGTCCTTCGGATTCTGCTCGACCTTGGCTTTCAGGTCGGCGATGATCTGGAAGAACTGCTTGGCTCGGCCCTCGTCCTTCGCGTGGGTCTCCTTGTGAAGGTCGATGATCTTCATGTGATACTCGCCGTTCGCCGGCTCGAGCTCGATCAGCTGCCGATACTCGGAAACGGCTTCCTGGAACCGGCGCTGCTGCGAGTATAGATCTGCGATTCTCCGGTGAACGGTGACGTTCTCCGGGTCGAGCTCGAGAACCTTCTTGTAGGTCGCCTCGACCTGGTCGAAGAGGTTCTTCCGGTAGTAAACCTTTGCCAGCTCGAGCATGGCGAAGGAATTGTTCGCGTCGAGCTGGATGACCTTCTCGAAACACTCGATCGACTGCGAGATCGCATCCTCTTCGGAAATGGACAGATCCAGTCCCTTCGACACGAAAAGTCCGAGTTCGAGCCAGTCCTGAGGGGTCTGGTTCTTGTTGGCCGCTTCGCGGATGTTCGCGTTCAGCTCGGAAAGCTCTTCGGCCGTATGGAAGTTGTTCATGGCCTTGAACTTGAGCTGGGTGATCAGCTGGATGCGCACGTTCACATTGGTCGGGAAGTTGCTTTTTGCCTTGTGGAGCACGTCGACGGCTTCGACGATCTTGCCCTTCCTGGTGTACAGATCACCCAGCCTGACCGGAATATCCTTGAACCGGCTTTCCTGATCGTGGCTGATGGCCTGCTCATACTCGAACGTGGCCTCGTCGAACATATTCTTCGACTCGTACAGCCTGCCGAGATGGTAGCGGGCCTCGATATTGCGTGTGTCGAGGTCGATGATGCTGTCGTAATGCATGATCGCGGCATCGATGTCGCCGCTTTTCTCGGCTTCCTGCGCCTTCTTCATCGCGTCGTCGATTTCCTGGGTGCGCTGCGAAGCGCTCAGATTGGCGAAAAAGTCGGTCGCGACCGAGTTTCCGGCGTCGAGGTCGATGACTTTCTGGAACCACCGCTTCGCTGCATCGAAATCGTTCTTTTCCTTGTTCAGAATGGCGAGCTGGAGGACCGGATCGAGTCCGTTCGGGTCGATCTGCACGGCGGCCTCGAACCGCTCGATCGCTTCGTCCGCCCAGCCTTTCTGCTGAAAGATTTTTCCGAGCATGACGAGGCCTTCGTAGTGGTTCGCCTCGATGCCGAGAAGTTCCTGGAGTTCCATCGATGCGTTGTCGGGCTGCTCGATCTTCAGATAGGCCTTGGCCAACGAAATATATACTTCGAGATATTCCGGCTTGAGCTCCTTTGCCTTGGCGAAGCTTTCGAGGGCGTTGTCCGTCTGATTCAGTTCGAGATGGACGAGGCCGAGCTCATACCAGGCGACTTCGTTGTTCGGGGCCATACGCAGGACGTTCTCGTATTCGAGGATCGCGTTCTTGAACATGCCGCGTTCGTTGAAGACGCGGGCCTGGTTCATGCCTTCCGAAGCCTGGTTCGAGAGTTTGACCTTCGACAGCTGGTCATACATCTCCTTGCCCTGGATGTGCAGGGGGTCGATGCGCAGAACGATCTCGAACTCGGCGAACGCTTCCTCGATCCGTTTCTTGCCGTTGAGGGCCATGCCGAGTTCGTAATGGGCCGCCGCCGAGTTGGGCCCGACCCTGACGGCCTCCTGGAGTTCGTTCATGCCGTTGTCCACCATGGATTCGTCATTGAACTCGTTACCCATCATGACGTAGATGCGACCGAGCTCGATGTGGCCGGTCGGGTCGGACGGAGCTTCCCTGATGACTTCCTTGAACATCATGGTCGCCTGGTCGAACATGCGGGCGATCGAATACACCCGCCCTAGCTGCACCCTGGCGTCGATGTTCGAGGGATCCTGGCCGATTAGCTGCTTCAGCTCGAGAATCGCCATCTCCTGCTCGCCTGACTTCGCGTAGGCTTCCGAGATCAGCGCCGTGAAGCGGCTGTCGGTCGGAGCGACGCTCCTGATCTCCTTCATCAGCTGGATGGTTTCGGCATACTGCTCTCTGGCGATGTACAGCTTGCCCAGCTCGACCGCGACGTCCAGGTTCTGCGGCGCGACGGTGCGGGCCTGGTTCAGCAGTTCCAGCGCTTCGTCATACTGGTTCCGGCCGAGGTAGATCCTGGCGAGCTTGATATAGAGAACGATATCTTCCGGATCGCGCTGGCGAAGGCCCTCGAGCTCGAGAATGGCCGCCTGGTCGTTCCCGTCGGCGAGGTAGATCTGGACGAGCCGGTCGGTGATGCGCCGGTCGTCGGGAGCCAGTTCTTTCGCCTGCTGGAGCGCCTGCCCGGCTTCCTCCATCCGGTTGTTCTGCTGGAGGAGAGCGCCTAGCTCGAGGAACAGCATCGGCTCGCGTGCGCCGAGATCGATGGCGCGCTTGATGGACGCGATCTGTTCCTGGACTCTGCCGAGCTGTTTGTAGAGAGCGCCGAGCTCGAGATGTGCCTGGAGATTGTTCGGATCGACGCGGATGATCGCCTGATACGATTCGATGACTTTTTCGTTGAGGCCTTTTTCCTTGTACAGATCGACAAGGGCGTAATGAGGCGATGGGTCCTGGGGATCGAGCTCCAGGGCACGTTTGAAGGACGTGATCGCCTCGTCGTTCTGGCCGAGCTCCTGGTAGATTTTTCCGAGCTTGACCGACCAGGTGACCGACGGATTCAGGCGCATGAGAGATCGAAGGGTGGAGATCAGCTCTTTCTTACGGCCGGCCTGGTTCTGGAGATCCTCGAGGTCGATCCAGAGCTGGAGATTGTCGGGATCCGATTCGAGGAGGTGGGTGATCGCATCGATCTCTTCGGTCACCAGGCCTTTCGAACGGTAGATTTCCCGGAGTTCGCCCTTGATCTCGGCGCGGTCCGGTTCGAGCTCGAGGACGCGCGTGTAATAGGCGTTCGCTTCGTCCATCAGATCACGGTCGCGATATGTGCGGGCCAGGAGCAGGAACAGGTTGGAGTCGTCGGGACGCTGAACGGACAAGGCTTCGAGAGCATCCATCACGGGCTCGGATGGGGCGCCTGACAATACCAGTTCATATATTTTCTCGGCCACGCCGAGATTTTCGGGGTCCGCATGGAACGCCTTGTGATAGGCATCGAGCGCCTTGTCGAGCCGGCCGGCCGACTCGTAGCCGGCTGCCAGATTCAGCATGACTTCGACCGAGCCGGAATCCATCTCGGCGATCGCCTCATACTGCTTTATCTGGTCGTCGTATGCGCCCTTCAGGGCATACAACTGGGCGAGTTCATACCGGATCTCGAGCCAGTCCGGCTTGATCCTGACGATCTCGAGGAACTCGGCGATCGCCTTGTCTGGATGATCAAGCCTCTGCCAGAGCTTGCCGCACCGGTAATAGACTTCCAGATTGTCATGTGAGAGCTCCTTGACGGCCTGATATTTTTCAAGGGCCTCTTCGAGCTTCCCTTTGGATTCGAGGTCCTTTCCGATGCGGAAATGGACGTCGGGATTATTCGGGTTGATATACTCGGCCTTCTTGTACTCCATCAGGGCATCGTTGTACTGCCCGTTGAGATTGTAGGCCTCGCCGAGTTCGAAGTGCAGCTGGGCACTGTCGGGTGACGATTCGAGCGCTTTCAGATACAACTCGACGGCGCCGTTCACGTTGTCGCGTGCGATCGCGAGGCGGGCCAGCTCGATCGTCGCTTCGACGCACGACGCATCCGCTTCGGCCGCCGACCGGAAATGCTCCTCGGCCTTGTCGACGTTTCCGCGGCTCAGGTGAAGTTTTCCCACCTCGAGCTGCAGGCGGGCATCGTCGGGATGGCTGCGCAGAGCCTGCCCGAAAAGATCGACCGCCTTGTCGACGTTGCCGGCGGCCATCAGAAGCTGGCCGAGAGAGCGGAGCACGGCCGGATCACCGGCCTCTTTCGCGACGAGGAGTTCCAGGGTCTGAATCGCATCGGCGTTCTGCCCGAGCGCCTGGTGGCACTCCGCCTTCATTCGCAGCGTCGGCACATGGTCAGGGTTGTCCTTCAGTACCTGAACGAATGTCTGGACTGCCTTCTCATACTGCTTCAGATCGAAGTATGCCTGGCCCTTCTCGAGAAGGATTTCCCAGCGGCTGATCATCTGTCTGCGCTCCTCGTCGTTCTATTCTTGATGCTGTGTCCGTCGTGGTCAGGAAGCGGCCGACTGCAGTTCGTCGGCTTTTTCGAAGGCCCTGATCGCTTCTTCGCTGTTTCCAAGCTTCCGATAGGCCTTCCCCATGAGATAATACACCTCGCTGGTGGGTTTTTCCATGGCTGCCGCCTTCTTAAGCTCGACCAGCGCCTCTTCGAACTTGCCCTTTTCGAGATACTCCGAACCGAGCTTCACGAGGATCTCGAGGTTGCCCGTCATAAGGCCCTTCGCCTTTTCGAAGGTCGCCGTCGCTTTTTCCCGGTCGCCAGTATCCTCGTAGCACTTGCCGAGCAGGAAGAAGGCTTCGCCGTTCTTCGGATCGAGCTGCGTAGCCTTTCGCAGACACTCGATGGCTTCGCTCGTCATGCCGTTTTCCTGATACAGGCTCCCCAGTTCGAAATGCACTTCCGGCTGGTTCGAATCGAGGTTGATGACCTTCTTGAACTCGTCGATCGCCTCGGCGACCTTGAACTTCTTGCGATAGGCCTTGCCGAGCTCGAAGTGCGCCCGGCTGTTGGTCGGATACAGGGCGATCGCCTTCTTGTACAACGTCACCATCTTGTCGTAATACTGTTTTTCCCAGTAGATGCCGCCGAGGGCGTAGATGCACTCGATCAGGTCGGCGTTGAGGGAAAGCGCTTCCTCGTAGCGTTCCATCGCCTCGTTGAGCTGGCCGAGATTGCGCAGGGCCTCTCCGAGCTCGAAGTGGAACAGGGCGTTGCGCGGCGTCATCTCGACGGCTTTGCCGTAGAGCTCCTGCATCTTCTGGAAATCGCCCTTCACCTTGTATTTGGCTCCGAGACGGTAGATGATGTTCACGTTGCCGGGCTTGAACTGGAGCGCCTTTTCGAAGGCCTCGATGGCGCCGTTGGTATCCTCGAGCTTGTCGCACGCCTCGCCCAGCTCGCTGTACACCGAGTAATTGTCGGCTTCGAGGTCGATCGCCTTCTTGAAGAACTCGCGTGCTTTGGTCCAGTCTTCCAGGTGGGCGTGGATCGTTCCGAGCTTCTGATAGGCGTCCACGTAGTCGCTCTGCAGCTGCAGCGTCTTGTTGAACATCTCGAGGGCCGAGGTGAACTCGCCTTCGCGGTAATAGACGTCGCCTAGCTCGTAGTGGATGACCGGGTTGTTCCGGTCGAGCTCGATGGCTCTCAGAAACTCCGCGATCGCCTCCGTGGAAGAGCCCTTGTCGCGGAGGTGGCGGCCGAGTTCGAGATGGGCGCGTGCATTCGACGGTGCGAGGGCGATCGTCGAACGGTATTCGGCGATGGATTCATCGATGTTTCCCTGGTTCGAATAGAGACTGCCGAGCTCGAAGTGGGCCGTGGCGTTGTTCGGCTCGATCCTGATCACCTTGCGGTAGCACTCGATCGCCTCGTCGAGAATTCCCTGGCTTGCGTAGGCTTTGGCCAGCTCGATATTGACGCTCAGATCGTCGGGGGCAAGCCGCACGGCGTCCTTGAACTCGGCGATGGCCTTGTCCACGCGGCCCTTGTTGATATATGCCTTGCCCAGTTCCTGGTGTGGGATCGGGTTCTTCGGGTCGAGATCGATCGAGGCGAGGAATCGCTCGATCGCCATGTCGAGATTGCCCTGTTTCCGATGGATGAGGCCCATCCTGGTGACGATTTCAGCGTTGTTCTGGTCGGAGCTGAGGGCCGTGTCGAACTCGGTGAGGGCGTCTGAAAGCATGTTCAGATGGTCGTACACCTTGCCGAGCTCGAAATGGATCGTGGCGTTTTGCGGATCGGTATTGAAGACTTTTTTGAAATACTTGGCGGCTTCCTGCCATTTCTCCAGCGAAGTATAGATCTTGCCGAGCCGGATGAGAGCGTCAACGCGTTCCTCGTTGATCTCGGCGACCTTGAGATACTCGTCGAGTGCCTTTTCGAGGTCTCCGAGGTGATAATAGCTCTCCGCAAGCCTGAAGCGGGCGGTATGGTTCTGCGGGTCGAGCTCGACGAGGCGTCGGTAGCACGATCCGGCATGGTCGTACGTTTCGCTCTGATAATAGAGGTCACCCAGGGCCGAAAGGGCGTCGGGAATGTTGGGATCGAGGTCGAGGGCCGCCTTGAACTGGCTCATCGCTTCGCCGTTTTTCTCCTCGGCGAGATAGACCTCGGCGAGCTTCAGATGGGCGGAAATGCACTTCGGATCGATCTCTAGCGCGGACCGATACTCGGCGACCGCCTTGTCGGGAACGCTCTTGAGGGCATAGATGCGTGCGAGTTCGAGGTGCGCCTGGAGGTGGTTGGGCTCGATGTCGACGACGCAGTGCAGGGCATCGAGCGCCTTGTCGAGAAGATCTCGGGTGATGAAGATCTGCGCGAGGGACATCTGCGCGCCGATGTGGCGCGGATCGATGCGGACGACCTTCGAGAATTCGTCTTCGGCCTTGTAGATCTGGGCCGTGCGCTCGTATAGCAGGGCGAGCCGCTCGTGGGCGAGCAGGCTGTCGGGCGAAATCTCGATGGCCTTGAGATACTGGCGCTCGGCCTGCTCGTTGCTGCCGAGGCGTTCGAGGGCCTCGGCGTGCGCGATCGTTGCCTCGACATGCTTCGGATCGGCCTTGAGAACGGTTTCGAGAATGATGCGCGCCTCGGCCCAGTTGCCCATCTCACCATACAGCCGTGCCAGGTCGAACTGCGGCCCGGTCGGATCGGCCGCGAGTTCGATGGCGGCCTTGTAGGACGATATCGCCTCTTCGCGCTGTCCGCGGCGATGCTGGATCTGCGCGAGGCGGTTGTGGGCGATGGCGTGGTGCGGATCGAGCTCGAGGACCCTGCGGAACCGCATCAGGGCGTTCTCGTCGTTTCCTTCGGCGAAGGAGATCTCGCCGATCGCGAAATGGGCGTCGAGGTAGTCGAGATCGAGCTCGACCGCCTTCCGGAGGTTGCTGAGGGCTTTGTCGTTCTGGCCGGTTTCCTTGTAAACGTCGCCGAGTTCGAAGTATCCCCTGGCGAAGTTCGGATTGATGCGGATAACACGTTGATACAGCTTGATCGCCTCATCGAACGTTCCTGCTCCACGACGGATCTCGGCCATACTGAAATATGCCGGGATATACATCATATCGTGTTGAATGGCGAGGTTGAAGTTCACCTGGGCTGGTTCGATCTGTCCCATGCGGCGATAAACCGTGCCGAGTTCGTAATACCCGCGGGGGTCCTCGGGGTCCATCGTGACGACCTGGCGGCAGGCCTCGACGGCCTCTTCATACAGGGGAGAGCCACCGGAAATCGGGGTCAGGTAGGCGTCCTTGAGACGGGGCCTGAACATGTTGGCGCGCGCGGTGAGGTTGATCGCCAGCTGATACCCGTTCAGCGACTGCTCGAGGCGTTCCTCCTGCTTTTCGGGCATTTTCGAGGGGAACACCTGGCACGCGTAGGCGTGGGCGAAGTGGACGATCGGACTCTGCGGGTCGACCATCGCCGCGTTCTTGAACTGGTCGATGTAGCGGTCGTAGGTCGTTTCGACATCCTTCGCATCCTGGCTCTGGAGCTTGTACAGGTTGATCTGGTTCACGACTGCGAGGGTGCTGTTACGATCGATCGAGAGCGCCTTCTGATAGGCTTCGAGCGCCTCGGAATACTGGCGGCGCTTGGTGAGGATGTTGCCGAGTTCGATCCAGGCGCCGAGCGCGTTCGCTTCCTTGAAGAAGCGGAGCTTGTTGAAAATATAGCCTTCCTGATAATTCTCGATGCGGAGGCGGGAGGAAAGGGAGATCACCTCGCGGAACCGAGACGAGGCGAGGTCCAGCATGCCGTTGAGGGCGTAGATGCGCCCGAGGCGGAAGTGGGCGAAGATGTTCGTGGGGTTGAGAGTCAGTCCCTGCTGGTAGAACTCGATCGCCTGATCGTAGGCCGCGCGTTGCTCGCTGACGAAGGCGACGCGAAAGTAAGCCGGCGCGTAGGTCGGATCGAGGCGCATCGCCTGCTTGTAGGCGTCGTAGGCGTTCTGCAGGGCCGTCTGCTGGATCATGGGGCGTTCGACCTGCGCGAGCAGATGACACTCGCCGAGCTCGAAATACAGGCGTGGATTTTCCGGAACGACCTGAAGCGCCTGGGTCAGCTGCTCGATGGCGGCGTCGTATGCCTGTTCGTAGAACAGGATGTCCTTCATGCCCAGGTGTGCCCACATGTTGGCCTGGTTGATCTCGAGGGCACGCTCCATCAGAAGGCGCGCTTCGTCGCGCTGTGTCTTGAACATGTCGGGATCGACGGAATGGAGGATGAGCATGATGAAGCCCGTGATGCAGTTCGCCATCGACTGGCTTTCGAGCGCGCGCAGTTCGTCGCGGAGCTTCTGGGTAACTTCGGCATACAGCGTCTCGCGATGGGGGAGGTGCGAATACATCGCGCGATACTGGAGAATGAGCTTGATCCAGGTCTCGCCGCTGTCGGGGTCGCACCGGAGAACGTTTTTGTAGGCCGAGATGGCTTCATCGAAGATGCCCTGCACCGAATAGATGTCGCCGAGGGTCTGGTGGGCTCTGGGATTGGTCGGGTCGAGGATGAGGGCCTTCTTGAAATCGAGCGTTGCGCGCTCGAGATCGCCCTTGGCCTTGGAGAGCTGGCCCTGTGACATATACAATTCCATGCGCTCGGTCTTCTCGTCCGGCGTGAAGCTTTCGCAACGGTCACGGAGGAGGATCAGTTCGTTCTGTTCCGCGAGTTTCTTGAGCGAAACGAGATACTCGCGGGACGCCTTTCCGATCTCGTGAAACGTGCAGCAGGCTTCGGAAGTGTTGTAGAACGTGCACTTCTCGAGCATGCATGGTTTTTCGACTCGGTCGGCTTCGGTTGTGAATCCGAGAAATGGGCAGACGATCTTGCTCATGATCGAGAACTACTCCTTCCGTAACACCCGGCGTTTGTTCGAGCCATCCAGGGGGCTCACCATTCCCTTCTCTTCGAGAAGATCCATGATGCGCGCGGCCCTATTATATCCGATCTTGAATTTGCGTTGAAGCATGCTTGTCGAGGTTTTATCCTGTGTCGCCAGATAGGTCCTGATCTGCGCCATCAGGCCGCTGTCGCCGTCGGAACCGGCTTCGTCCTCCTGAGGCTCGTCCTCGTCGTCATCGTCGTCGGCCTTCGTCGGCGTGATGTCTATGTATTCCGGCGTGCCCTGACTCCGGACAAAATCCGTCAGTGCCTGAAGCTCGCGGTCGGAAATGTAGGCGCCCTGAATGCGGAGGGGCTTCTGGCCTTTGAACGCGAACAGCATGTCGCCCTTTCCGAGGAGGGATTCGGCGCCCTTGCCGTCGAGAATGGTGCGCGAATCAATCTGGGAAGCGACGGCAAACGCGATGCGGGTCGGAAGGTTCGCCTTGATGATGCCGGTCAGAACGTCGACGGACGGCCTTTGCGTCGCGATCACGAGGTGGATGCCGACGGCGCGGGCCATCTGGGCCAGGCGGCAGATCGAGCCTTCGACCTCGGCCGAAGCCGTCATCATCAGGTCGGCGAGCTCGTCGACGATCAGCACGAGATAGGGCAAAGGCTCGAGGTCCGGGTTGATCGAGTCGCGAAGCCTCGGGAGATCTTCGTTATAGCTGGCGATATTTCTGACGCCGCAGGTTTCCATCAGCTCATACCGACGCATCATCTCCTCGATCGCCCAGAGAAGCGCCGCCGAAGCCTTCTTCGGATCGGTGACGACTGGAGCCATCAGGTGGGGAATGCCGTTGTAGGACGACAGCTCGACCCGCTTCGGATCGATCATGACCATCTTGACCTGGTCGGGCCTGGCCTGATACAGGATGCTCGCGATGATCGTGTTGATGCAGACGGATTTGCCGGCGCCGGTCTGGCCCGCGATCAACAGGTGCGGCATGTCGGCGAGATTGGCGAACACCGGCTGGTTGCTGATCGTCTTGCCGAGAGCGAGATTGAGAATCGTGTGTTTCGCGCGGAAATTTTCGTTCTTCATCAGGTCATAGAAGAACACCGGCGTCGGTTTTGCGTTCGGAATCTCGATGCCGATCGCGCTCTTGCCCGGAATGGGCGCTTCGATGCGAATGCTTGCCGCAAGCGACATGGCGATGTCGTTTGCCACGGAGAGAATCTTTGCCGACTTGACGCCGGGGCCGGGCTTCAACTCGAAACGGGAGACGGCTGGTCCTTCGACGACGGCGATGATCTCTGCCTTGATGTTGAACTCCTCGAGTCCCGGCAGTCCGACCAGATCATGAACGTTCCAATAGGTGATGCCATGACCGGCGTTGACGCGAAGTCCGAGCTTTTTCGCCCGCGCCGCCATGTCGAACAGCTTCTGGCGCTCGGACTCGTGCTCGGCCTCGCTCATCGCATCGGCATACCGGCCGGTATGGAGTTCGATGA
>MWAR01000085.1 GCA_002068715.1 bacterium ADurb.Bin374 | reverse complement strand
GCTTGCTGGCCTCTTGCGACGGCGCGGGCTGAAAGCCCGCACCACGGTTGGGAGACGGGCGCGCGAATGGACGCTTGCTGGCCTCTTGCGACGGCGCGGGCTGAAAGCCCGCACCACGGTTGGGATGCCGGGCGCGCGAATGGACGCTTGCTGGCCTCTGGCGACGGCGCGGGCTGAAAGCCCGCACCATGGCTGGAAGACGGGCGCGCGTGGGGCATCCTGATGCGCTCCGTCTGGTATCAATGGCCGACCGATTACCCAAACATGTCATCCTGCTGACAAAATAAGTTGTTATTGTGCCCTACAGCGCTATATTGTTATGCACGACGCAGACGGATCACGGAGCGGGGTAGTCCCGTTGGTGACATGGCCGTAGTGGGCTATGACAGGACAATTTTGCAATCACGGTCACTTCCCTCGTGTGTAAGAATGCGTGGGAAGTTTTTTGTATCGGCAGAAATGCTTCAGCGAATGAGGCACAACGCGGGCAATTGTGCCAGGGGTGGTAGCTATGAATAATGATTTTTTAGTCAATTTAGAGTCTTTGGAGCGCGAGCGCGGTATTGATCACGAGACTCTTATCGCCCTGGTGGAAGAGTCCCTGGAGTCCGCCGCCCGCAAGGCGGTGTGTGCCACCCGGGATTTACACGTGCAGATTGACCGCAAAACGGGCGCGATTCAGTGCTTGGCGAAGCTTTTTGTGGTGGACATTGTTGAGCACCCGGAAGAGGAAATTGCCATCAGCGAGGCGCGGGTGAAGTATCCCGAAGTGCGTTGCGGTGACGAAATTGAGTGGGAAGTCACGCCGGAGAATTTTGGTCGCATTGCGGCTCAGACTGCGAAGCAGGTGATCATACAGCGTTTGCGGCAGGTCGAGAAGCGCAACATTTGCGATGTATTCAAGGATCAGCTCATGCAGTTGGTCAATGGCGAAGTGAGGCGTGTGGAGCGCGGCGAAGTGATTCTCAGCATCGGCACTGCCGAGGGCATGATGCGGCACAGCGATCGCATACCTGGTGAGGACTACGAGCCCGGCGACCTGATCACCGCCTTGCTGGTCGAGATCAATGCCGACAAACCGGGTCCGAGCCTCTACGTGTCGCGCTCCCACCCGGAATTTGTGGCGCGGCTCTTTGAGCGGGAAGTGTCGGAAATCAGCGAAGGCCTGGTGCAGATCAAAGCTGTTTCCCGCGAAGCGGGTTATCGCAGCAAGATCGCGGTGTCGTCCAAAGAGCCGCGAGTGGACCCCGTTGGCGCCTGTGTGGGCCTGCGTGGAACCCGGGTGAAGACCATCGTTCGCGAGCTAGGTGGCGAAAAAGTGGACATTTTGCAGTGGGATTCAGACGTCCGGGTTTTCGTGACCAACGCTCTGAAGCCGGCGAAGATTGCTCGCATGGAGGTCAATACCGAGCGCAAGTCCATTCGCATTGAAGTTCAGGAAGACCAGTTGTCGCTGGCTATCGGCAAGAAGGGCCAGAATGCCCGTTTGGCCTCCAAGCTGACCGGCTGGCGCATCGATATCCAGCGGGCGGCGGAACTGGCCGACAACAAGGTGGACGACTTTGAGGAGCGGGTGCGCCGTGCGATTGACAGTCTGGCGAAGGTTGCAGGGATTGGTCCGGAAGCCGCTGCCGTGTTGGTGGCCAATGGTTTTGCCAGTCTGGAAGGCATTGTTGCCGGTGAAGAGACCGACATTGCTGAACTGCCCGGTCTCAATGCCGATCGGGCGACGGAAATTATGAAAGCTGCTCAAGATGCACTCGGCGTGTAATTGGCCGGCGGCGTGGCCGCGGCCGACGCTCGCTTCCGGTTCTGATGATACCGGGACACAATGATCTGGTGACAGGGCGTTGGCGGGGCCGTGAAGACGATGATTGCTTTTGCGTAAACATAGAAGTGGAGGCCCAAAGCCAATGAGTGACCGTGTGAGAGTATATGAACTGGCCCGCGAACTCGGCCTGACCAACAAGGAGCTCATGGCCCTGCTGGAAAATGAAGGCTGTGCCGTCCGGAGCCATTCGAGCACCCTGGAGGCCGATACTGCGGACTTAATTCGCGATATGGTCATTGCCGAACGGCAAAAAGAGCAGCAGAAAAAGGCCGACAGCAAGCCGCCGGCGGCGCCGGTCCCGGTGGCGAAAACCGGCGCCGAGAAGCCTGCGGGTGTAGGGATGTCGTGCATCGCGGAGAAGGCAATCGGCCAGCATCGACTCGACGATCTTTCCTCGATACAGCACCAGCACGCGATCGGCAATCTGGCGGACAACTGCGATATCATGCGATATAAATAAAAGAGAGAGCCCGCGAGCCTCTTTCAAGCTCAGAAGCAGTTCGAGAATCTGGGCCTGGACGGACACGTCGAGGGCGGAAACAGCCTCGTCGGCGATCAGCAGGGTCGGGTCCAGGATCAGCGCCCGGCAGATACCAATCCGCTGACGCTGCCCCCCGCTGAATTCACTGGGATACCGATCCAGCACATCGCGTTCGAGTCCGACTTCAGCCAGGCCGCTCTCGAGGCGTGCTCCCCAATCCGACCTGCGCCCCACGTGGTGGATGCGGAGCGGCTCTTCAAGAATGTGCCGGACGGACATCCTCGGGTCAAGCGAACTGAAGGGGTCCTGAAAGATCATCTGCATGTGGCGGAGGTTTTCCAGCATCACGCCCCGATTGGCGGAAAACAGGTCGCGGCCCTGGAGCGCCGCTTTTCCGGAATCCGCCTGATGGAGCCCCA
This sequence comes from bacterium ADurb.Bin374, assembly GCA_002068715.1. Next base: position 5,245 of record MWAR01000085.1, on the reverse strand, counting down.
TCAGCACGCGCGCAAGGGTCGATTTTCCCGAGCCGCTTTCGCCAAGAATGCCGACGGTTTCGTGGGCTCCAACCTCGAACGATACGTCCGAAAGCGCCTCGACCCTCGCAGCATCCCGGCCGCTCCACCAGTCCGCGCATCTTGCCCAGAGGGGTCGTTCGAGTTCGAAGGCTTTCCCGACACCCGCCACGGATAAAACCGGCTTCTCGGATTGAGCATTCACAGCCACCCCGGCAACCGCTGCCGCCGCGATTGCAACCCCGGTCCCACCGGCTAGGCCGGCAGAGACGGCAGCAAGCGTGCCTTCCGAGGGCACGGAGGAAAGCGTTTTTTCAGATGAGGTCACAAGTGTCTCTGAACCCCGCAATCGATCGATGATTGCTTTCCTATCGGACGATTCCAGAGTTTCTCCAACGGATAACCGAAGGAAAATTCAGCCGTTCGGGAAGAGGCAGCGCACCCGGCGGCCTGTTCCCAGCTCGATCGCCTCAGGCAACGTCTGCCTGCAGCTCTCCTGCACTTTTGAACACCGATCGGAAAAAACGCAGCCGGCGGGCTTTCTGTCGGGAGCCGGCAGATGCCCCGCAATTGGCCTGGGCAGGCGCTTTTCGATGATCAGCCTGGGCAGGGCCTCGATCAGCGCCGCGGTATACGGATGCGCCGGCCGGGCCATCACGTCCTGGGTCGGCCCGGATTCCACGACGACGCCGGCATACATCACGACGAGCTCATCCGACACGGCCCTGATAACGCCGAGATCGTGGCTGATGAACATCATCGAACTGCCGCCAGCCCGCACCTGCCGCCGCAGTTCCCCGAGAAGCTGGATCTGGAGAGCAGCATCGAGAGCGGTCGTCGGCTCGTCGGCGATGACGAGTTCGGGTTCCATGACGAGCGCCATGGCAAGCATGGCCCGCTGCCGCATGCCGCCGCTGAGCTGGTGAGGGAAGGAGGAGATGAACCTCGCGGGATCGGCAAAGCCGGCCCGCTGAAGCGACCGGATGACGCGATCCCTGATTTCTTCACGGGTTGCCCCGGGCAGATGCGCCTGCACCGTCTCCCCGACCTGGTCGAAGAGGGTCATCAGGGGGTTCATCGCCGTCATCGGCTCCTGGAACACCATGGCCATGCGCCTGCCGCGAATCCCGCGAAACGATTCCTCGTCGAGCGAAAGAAGGTCGAGGTCATCGAACCGGATCGCTCCCGATCGCCCGACCACAGAGGACTGGGGAAGCAATCCCATCACGCTCAGCGCAAGAACGGACTTGCCCGAGCCAGACTCGCCGGCGATGCCAACGCAACAACCCCGGCCGATTTCCAGGTTCACGCCCTGAAGCACCGGGAGAGGCCGGCCGTCGCTGCCACGCAGGGTCAGCGAGTAGTCAGAAATGTTCAGAATGGAGGGCATCCGATGTTACCGGGTATCCGGTGAGCCAGCCGATACGGCAGCGCCACCGTTTCCACCCTTCTTTTGCCAAGCGGACGGCCGCATATCGATGATGTTCGCTTCGTTTTCGGGGCCGCTCAAATACGTATGCCAGGCGGCAACATCCGCCGGCCTGAACAGGAACGCCCCTGGCCTGACAGCCTCGAGCCGCTCGGAAATGCTTCCGAGGTATGTCGACGGGCTTGCCTTTTCCGGCCACCGGTCCAGTTGCTCGAGAATCGAGTCCAGGTCCGGGTCGGAAATTCCGCAATAATTCAGGGAATCTGTGATCGATGCCGTCGGGGTATGCCAGAGATCGACGGCATTTCCGGATCGGGGCAGTTGAAACGACAGCAGGAAGCTGTCCCATGAATCGCCTACAAGCCGGTTTCCAAGAAGGTCAGACCAACTGACGGCCTCAACCGAGGCATCGATACCCGCACGCCTGAGTTGCGAGGAAATTTCTTCCGCAACAAGCTTCCTGACGAGATTCTCCTCGTTGACGAGGATTTTCATGGCGAAGGGTTTTCCGTTCATATCCCGCTTGCCGTCGCCGTTCGAATCTTTCAGTCCCGTTCCATCGAGCAGATGGGCCAGATCGGCTGCTTCCTGCGCGGTTTCCGGAGCATTTTCCACGATGGCTTCCGTTGCCGTTGCAGAAATCCTCATATTCGTCAGAATCGTTCCATCATAGGGAATTTTCGATCTGACGGCGCCCCTGCCGATGCCCGTGGCAAGCGCTGTTCGCACTTGCATCTGATCGAACGGCGCCTTCTTCATGTTGAATCCCCAGAACAGAAAACTCGGGTTTGGGTATCGACAGAAACGAGCATCCGGAATCTGGAGTTCTTCGATCTTCGAGGCAATTTCGGATGGAACGGGCATCCAGTCGAGTCTCCCCTGACGAAAATCGTTAAGGAGCGTCTCGAACTGGGAATGGCACCTCACGAGAATCCGCCGGAATATCGGCCTGGCTGTCTCGGAAGCCGCGCCATGGACCGCTTCGAGTTCCATGAACATACCCCGTTTTCTGTCTGCAAGCCGATATTCCCCCAGACCGACGGGATACTCCGTATAGAGAACCTGAGTCGACGTTCCGGTTTCCACGCTGGCGAACGTATCTGAGGCATTCACTCGCCGTTCGATTTTCGCTTCTGGAATCGTTTTTCCCTCGAGTAGATGGGGTGGCAGAAGGCCGGCCGTCAGCAGTTCGAGATACCGGCGCGATAACCCTGGAAACACGATGCGAATCCGCCTGCCGCGATCCATGGGAGCGACGTCGACGACCTCTGAAGCGAGAGCCGCATACGGAGAGGCATTCGCAGGATCACGCATTGCCTCGAATGTGAACCCGAGCGCTTTCGGGTCGAACTGGGTTCCGTCATGCCATTTCAGGTCTTGTTTCCAGATGCCATCGACGATGAGGCGGCCAGTTTCGTCCGGATAACTCACCCACGAAGCAAAGAGATCCCCTTCGAGGCTTCCATCGGCGGCAATTCTCAACGGAGCGGCATGTATCAGGTTACAGATGGACCGATCATATTCGCCATGGTGGCCGATCGGGGACAGATCGCCCACGTCGCCGTATAATCCCAGCCTGAGAACATCAGACGTATTCCGCGAGAAATCCGCCTGAAGCCGCTCGGGAAGTCTCCGGTCGGAACGACAGCCAACCGTGAATAGCGCAAGGAAAATCAAGGCGGCAAGGAACGATCTTCCGACGAGTTTCCTGCCCGTCAGGTGCTTTGGATACGCGGCGCGGCTCATTGTGCGGCACCATCAAGCAGCGGGAAGGTCGGAGAAGCCGGCGATACGGGCGGAGCTTCAGCGGGAACGGGGGCCCGTTCGGCTACCATCGCACCGAGTTCTTTCAGTTTTGCTTCGACGTCCTTCTTCATGCCGTCGGGAAGAACACGACCGCTATATATCTCTCGCAATATTTCGACAGCTGGCGTTCTGTTGCCCGCAGCCAGTAAGTCATCGGCCATCTTCCGCTGCTGAACCGTCAGCGAGGCAAGAAGGGTTCTGATTTCTTCGCCCATGTGCGGCGGAAGATCGGCGCTTCCGTAGGCTTCTTCCAGAAGGGCGCGGCCTTCGGCGGTCCGGTTGGTCCGGACCAGCAGGGAGCCGAGATCGCGCTTATAGACGGGCTGTGTCGGTCCGAGGTTCACTGCCTTGCGCAGCGCCCGTTCGGCGGTGGCCGTCTGACCGAGATTCGTCGCGGAAATCCCGATGATATCGAGCATCGTCGGGTCGGCCTCATTCACCAGCGCTGAAATTGAGGCGGCCAGCGTCAGCGCTTCCTGCCACTTCTGCATCGAAGCCTTGACGACGGCAAGGTTCGCCGCCGCCTGCGAAACGAAGGTCGGATAGTTCATCGCTCGCGACAGCGCCCACTCCGCCTTCGTCAGGTCGGCGAGTTCCAGAGCGATCTTGCCGGCGTAGAAATAGTAGATGGAGCGTGCCTCCCCTGCAGTGAGATACTGGCCGAACAACGCCTCGTCGAGAGCTTTCTTCCTGTCCTGCAGAAGGTGGTAAAGAATATGCAGCCGCCTGAAGGTCACGGAATGGTAGGTCGAGCGTGCATTGTAATTGATGTTTTTCCAGGCCCGGTTGGCGAAATCGAGGGCTTCCTGCGGTTTGTTCTCGAGTTCGAGAATCGTCGCCATCTTCAGATACTGGTCGCCCGGGAGCGGATCGATCTGTATTGCATTCAATAGTTCCCGCTTTGCCATCAGAACGCTTTCGGGGGAGGCTCTCTGTCCGAGATACGCTTCCGCCGCGCGGACCTTTATATCCGCCTGCCAACTTCGGACCTCGTAATTGATTGCGAGAAGCCCCGCCACCACGCCGAGGCTCCCGATCCATACGGGGGCGTTAGGGACCGTATCGATTGTCGTGAGAGGAAGCTGCCGCGAAAAAAACATCGTCTCAGCCATCACCGGAACAAGCGCCAGAACGATGACGGCATACAACGCCGTTTCGATGCGATGGAATGGAAAGTCGGGCACGGCCGCAACCAGCTGGGCAACCATCGCGGCACCCAAAGTGATCAACAGCACATGGTCACCCCGGAAATCGCTCGCCTGTGCCCCCTGCATGTCGGCTTTGACCGCATGGTAGATGCCGCCGAAGAAGCGCCACACCAGCCACAGCAGGATCCCGAAGCCGATGATTCCGAGTTCCGCGAGCACCTGGAGCCAATCGTTATGAGCCTGTCGGAAGGTAACCGGCGTGAATGTCTCCTTGTTTTCGTCATCGAAGGTTTTGGCTTCCTGGAGTGGGAAAAAGTGTTTGAAAGAGCCGTAACCGCCGCCCAGCAGCCAACGCGTGATCCGAGCGGGAAGCTCTCCGGTTTCCGCGGCCATGTCGATCTGATTCCGCGCTTCCGGCGAGGCCATCGGCAGTTTCGGATTGTCGAGCCAATTCCGAAACGTCGCGTACCAGACCCAGACACGTTCGTACGTATTGCTGACGTTCCGATCCATCGTGAAGGTGTTTCGGACCTTATCCCACATATCGGTTGATCTTGCTGTCATGGCCGATATCACCAGACCTCCGGCCAGTACACACCCGATGATCGAAAAGAAGGCCGCATGCCGCCGGACAAACTTCCAGCTGCGGTCGAACAGAAGAAGCATGAGGAACATGAATATCACACCGGCGATTACGCCCATCAGCGCAGCGCGACAGCGTGTGATGTAGAGTCCGTATACCATCCAGGAGAAAAGGCTTATCGAAATTGCCTTCATGAGCGGATGGCGATAATAGAAGAAGAATCCGAGCGGGAAAAACGCAGAAAACATCGCGAACGTCCCG
>MWAR01000084.1 GCA_002068715.1 bacterium ADurb.Bin374 | reverse complement strand
GAGCCGCTCCTTGTGTTCGGGGAGAGCGAACTGTACAGTTGCGCAGGATTCCAAGCGCATGCCGCTTCGAAGCCGGTTCAGAAAAACGGAGGCCACGAGCGGTCTTTCGGAGGCAAGTTTCGCCTCGCGCTCGACGATCGAAGCGAGAATGCAGGCTTCATACTTCGTCAGGCCGGAAGAGGTTGTGGGCCCGCCGATAAGACGGTCGACCCTGTCGCGTGTCATGCGAAGCATCGTGGAAAGCACCTCCTCGACGTCGGTGCCCCTGGAAAAGGCGTATGTTTCGGGAAAGGCCATTCCTTCCAGGGAGGGGAGGGGGCCCCACTCTTCAAAAAAGCTGTTCGAGATGCGCCTGGACCGGGACAATTCGAGAAACGCCGCTGACGACGCAATGCCGGCTTTTTCGATCAGTTGAGAAATAGCGGCCAGTGTCAGGCCTTCCGGAATGGTGACGCGGACCAGTTCCTCGCGGCCGCTGATCAGTGTTTTGAGGATTTCTTCGATGGATTCGGTGCCGTTGAATTTGTATTTTCCCGGCTTCAGTCGAGTATCAACACCATACAGAGAGGTCAGAAGACGGAACAGGAACGCACTTCGGACTATACCGCCGGCTTTCAGACGGGAAGCGATTTCCTTGGGAGAATTGCCGGGTTTGATCTCGATGTCGATCGGGGCCGCATTCCCGGCACGTGGCGCAGGTGAAAGGGTCTGCTCGTGAAACCAGAGAAATCCTCCGGCGAGAAAACCTATTGCAGCGATTCCGAAAAGAATGCCGAATGTCAGGAGCGAACGAAAAAGGGACATATACTCTGCCGGACGGTTTCGTTATTTGGCTGCATTTTTAAATGTCAGAATGCAGTTGCGGCTGTTGTCGAGCACAAGAATCTCACCATTCGATGTGGAGACGATTCCGCGGGGATACAAAAACTGCCCTTTCTCGTTGCCGAACTCTCCGATCTTCGACAGAAGCTGTCCGTCGGGAGCAAGAATGGCGATCGGAACCTCACCCATATCGAGAACGAGAAGATTGCCCCGAGAGTCGATGAAGATGTTGGAAGGTCCCTTCAGCTCTTCATACTCGCCCTTCTTCGTGTATTCCTTGATGAGTTCTCCAGTGAAACTCATTTTGAGGATACGCTTGCCGCCGTAATCGGTCACATACAATGCGTCTTCTCTGGCAGTGATGGATGTGGGAAACACGAGAGCCGTCTTGCCTGTGCCCCCGATATTCCCGATGTGGCTTCCGAATCCGTCAAACTTGACGATATCTGCCTGTTTCGACATCAGGACGTAAATATTCCCCTGCCCGTCGACGGCAACGTCGATTGGCAACTTCATCTTTTTATCGACCTTGAGGAGAGGGGCGCCTGTTTTCGAAAACTTCACCAGCTTGTTCCCTCTCATGTCGCATACCCAGACCTCGCCGGTCAGGGGATTCACACCGCAGCCGGCGGTGCCGGACATTTTGTACCCGCTCGTGCCATACTCACCGAACGCCAGTTTATAGGCACCGTTCTTCGGAGATACGACCTGGATTCTGTTGTTCCCGGAATCGGAAATCACCAGATCGCCGTCAGGGGTGAGATCCATGTCGGTTGGGCTGAGGTATTCTCCTCTCCCTGAGCCGGGTTTCCCGAATTCCTCTGAGAAACCATACTTGTCGGGGACGCAGCCAGTCATCAAACCCAGTGCGAGAAGTGATACCACGAGCGGAGTCAGCCGGTTCATGAATTTCATTATATGTATCCTCTGGGCCATTTGCAACAAAGCTCCCCGGTGATTGTTTTCTTGCAAATCTCTCTGGAAGAAGTATACTTGGGTTAGGAGAAAATATCTATGAAAAGAAAAGGCTTCACGCTCATCGAGCTTATGATTGTCATCGCGATCATCGGTGTTCTGGCGGCCATGGCTCTCCCTCACTTCAATAGAGTTCGCGAGAGGGCCCGGCAGAACAAATGCTGGGAAAACTCATCCCTCCTCTCCCGCATGACCGAGTTGTACAACACCGAACGCGGGGAATACCCTGGCACCATCAATGACCTGAAGCCCCTTCTCGTTGGACAGTCCCTCCCTGCCTGCCCTCAAGGTGGACAATATCAATGGGTCCCCGGAACGGGAGATGAAAAGAAAGTTCAGTGCTGGCCGTATCACAAATGCGCGAGTTCCACCTACGGTGGGTGATTCCGCTGCTGCCGCTCGACATGGCCCCGGCTTTTTTCGAAGCCGGGGCTTTTTGATGGTCGGGGCTCATGTTCCGGGAGAGAGCAGAAGCTGCTCGTATCTCGAAAACGCGTTCTTCAGGCCTGCATGGCCTTTCAGCGTTTCCTGTTCCAGACCGTTGATGAGGAATCTGACCCGCGCTTTCCGATCGAGCTCCGTGAGGGTGTTGACGACGGAGTACAGCGACAATGTCTCTTCTATTGCACCACCGGGATGTATGTCAGCGAATTCCTTTGAAAAATCGACGTAAAAGGTGCCCTGGCTGTAGAAGAGCGAGCGAAGCTGGGTGCCCCCGGGAATCAACGCACGCGAGCCCTGAGAAAACGGGCCCTTGATGAGTTCTTTGACCAGTTCCGTGGCTTGGCTCAGGAGCATCTTCTGCTCGGGAATTCTCCGAACTTCTCTGACGAGGTGCTCTCCGCCGCGTGCCCCGAAATACAGCGTCACGGCCATTCCTTCCCCTTCGGGGATGATCGTTTCGGAACTTCCCGCTGAAGAGCCATCCGAACCTGACCTGGAGGCCGTTTGAGAGGAGTCTGAACTCCCGGAGGTTCCGGTCAGGCTGGGGAGAACTTTGTCGACAAACAGGAAATACCCTGAGATCAGAAGCCCCATGAGAATCAAACCCATCAGAATGAAGAGAAAATTCTCCGGCTGATGCCGCTGACGCTTTTTGATGACTGGCTGCATTTACGGCCTCCGCTTACGGATTCAGCTTGATGCTGTTGAAAAAATCGACGATTCCATTTGCGATGGAACGAGCTGCGGCTTCCTGATAGGCGGTGGTGCTGAGCTTCGGTCCCTCTGTCGGATTCGAGAGCATTCCCACCTCCACCAGGACGGCGGGGTAAACCATGAACCTGAGAGGGAGGAGGGGGAGGGGCCTGACGCCCCGATCACGCGCCGAGAGATGCTGAACGAGCCGGTCGCGTATTTTTCCCGACAGGAAACGCGCAAGATCGAATCGCGTCGCCTTCGACCAGTCACCGTAGACATTATGGGGAGAAATTCTTCCACCGGACTCCCCTTCGAATGTGATGCCGCCGCTGTCGTAGCTGAAACAGGCTGTTCCCTCGATCGATTCATCCGAGGAGCCACCGACATGGATGGAAACGACCAGGTCGCCACCTGCCTTGTTTGCCGCGGCAAGCCTGTCGGCAGGCGACATCGTCGTATCCTGTGAGCGCAGGATATACGCGTTGAAGCCCATCTGGCGAAGCGTCTGCCTGAGCTTCGCCGCGATGGAAAGGGTGATCTCTTTCTCCGGGGAGAGCCCGTTCGCCGTGACCCCCGGGTCCGAGCCGCCGTGGCCCGGATCGATGACGATCGCTCTCCCGGTGAACACCGTTCGGGTCAGCGTCTCGAGGGGAACATCGAACTTGAGGTTCTTCGCCGGTTCGCGGGCAGGAGGCTCTGCCTGAGCTGGTTCCGGCGTCCCGGGTTGTTCGGCTTTGGCGGGTTCCTGGGGTTTCGCCGGAGCCGCCGCTATCTGTCCGGATGCGGACGCCGAAATGGCAGCCGGTTCCGACGCTGGTTTCGATTTCACCTCTGCCGTGGCGCTTGCCGCTGCAAGTTTCTGGGTTGCGGAGGCCAGGACCTCAGGAGGCGCCTTGAAGGACAGCACGATCCGGTACGGATTGGCAACCGTTTCGATGAGAGGAGGGACTTCCCCGGAAACGGCGTCGAAATTCACGACAAGGCCTTTCCGGTCGGGGCCGGCGTGGAAGGTGACGCTTTTCAGATCGCGGCCTGCTGGATTCGAACGTTTCGTGGGAATGATGTTCTTGCAGCCGTTGATGCGGAGCTTGAGCTTGCCTTTTCCCAGATTCTCGCTCGTATAGCTCATCGGGCCGTCGAACTCGAGCACGACGCGGGTTTGATCTTCACGAACCGAGTGGCGGACCGTGACGAGAGTGGATACTTTCTCCTCCTCGACGGTTGGTTCCTCTCCCGGCTCGGGCACCAGGATGGCCGGGGGTTTCGGGGCTGGGGGCTGCTGTGGCGCCGGTTGCTGGACGGGCGTGGTCTGGCTTTCTGACTCTTCGTCGGCGGGGGTGTCCGGGCCGAGTTCGTCCGACTCCTCTTCCGTCGTTTCCTCGGGGCTTTCGATCTTCACCTGCGGTGGTTTCGACAAGAGAGGTTTCTGAGACACCTGCTGGGAAGCGAACGCATTGATGATCGATCGCGCGGGAACTATCACCTGGCCGTTCTCCAGGATCGGCGGCGAGGGAAGGACGAATGGCTGTTCGTTGACCAGCGCATCTGTTCTGCCCACCGTCAGGCGCATCGTCCGGCCACCCCGTGTCAATACGAGGGTTTTCTGCATGGGAAACCACTGATACGCGATTCCCTGCGATTCGGCGAACTCGCGGGCGTTGATATAGCCCTTCGAGCGCTCGCTTTCCTGGGCGAACGAGGGCCCGGCCATGAACAGGACGACCGCCGCACCGGCGGCAAGAGTATGGCGCCAGGAGCGCCGGAAACGGTTCGACATCATCGCCTTCTCTCGCTCATCTCGCGGTCGAGCTCGCGCTTGAGATCCTTTTTCGCGATCGTTTCCCGCTTGTCATACTGGGCTTTGCCTTTGGCCAGGCCCAGCTCGACCTTGACTTTGCCGCTCTTGAAATACATCCGGAGCGGAATGAGGGTGTGTCCGGTGACCTTCAGCTTCTGCTGAAGCTTCAGAATCTCGCGCTTGTGTGCCAGGAGCCGCCTGCGTCGCAATGGGGCATGATCGAGTCTGTTCGAGAAGGGGTTCGAGCCGATGTGGACCTCGTTCAGCCACAACTGGCCGTTCTCGGCCTCGGCATATCCGTCCTTGAGGTTGACCCGACCTTCCCGGCACGGGCGGAGCTCCGAGCCGACGAGGGAGATCCCCACTTCAAGCTTGTCGAGAATGAAATACTCGTGGAACGCGTGCTTGTTTGCCGCTATGAGCTTTGTGCCGTCACCGCTCGCCGCTTTGGACTTCAATCAAATCACCCGCTTTCACGCCGCTTCCGTGGTCCTGGCGGATCAGTGCCCAGCACGACCGTGCGAACACCTTGGTCACCAGCAGATCCGCCGTCACCGTGTCGGGGTGCCGACCGATGACCCGGCCGGTTTTCGGGTCGAGAATCGACTCGCCGGGCCGGAACGAATGCAGCTTCAATGTATACTCATCGGCAAGTGTCAGGCCGGACTCAAGTCCGATATCGAGAATCACCAGCCCGCGCGACCGGTCGATGACGGAGCCGGACGAGACCGGCTTCGCATCGCCGCGGTCCTCGATGGAGGAAAGGCGTTGCTGGAGCACGACATCGCCGGCGAGCCTTCGTGTGGCTTCGCGCAGGAGGCGGGCGGCCTCCTTGTGCCATCCTGCCTTCACGAGCCGATCGGTCGCTTCGTCGATGAGGTCACGGTCGACGTCCCGATGCAGATCTAGCATCTCGACGTAGGCTTTCGCACTGCCCTGGCGGTCGTTGCGGTCCCACAGGAGACGTGCGAGGAGTTTCTGATAATCGATATGTGCCGGATACAGTCCGACCGCCTTCTTGATGCAGGCGACCGCGCCTTCCCAGTGGCCTTCCTTGAGGAGGTGCTTTCCTTCCTGGAATGCCTCTTCGGCTTCTTCCTGGCGCCTGCGGGTCTGTTTCAGCTGACTGAGCGCCGGATACTCGTTCGTCTGGACGCTCAGCGCCTCGCGCCGCTCGCGGACGAGCTTCTGAAGTCTCAGCACTTCTTCCCAGTGAAAGTCGGCCTCGCGCAGCCTGCCCATTTCCCGGTACAGCTTGCCGAGCCAGTAATGGGCCTTCATGAGGTTCGGCTCACGCTTGAGAGCCTCCTGGAAACTGTGCATCGCGTCGTCGAAGCGCCCGGCGCGATACTGGCGATACCCTTCCTCATACGCCGCGAGGGCGTTTTCGGAAACCTCCGGCGCATCGTGGATCCCGCGTGGGTCGGTGGGGTGAACCGGTCCGGCGGCACCGGCGCTGCAACACGCGGCAAAAAAGAGGAACAGAAACGCGAGGCTTTTCGTGCCCGACCCGCACGAGACAGGAAGCGGGCCGGCGGCGCGCGGATGGCGCAGTTCAGACGGATCCGTTCGAGAGCCGATCATGCCGATTCGCCCCGAACCAGTCTTCTCAACGGCTGGCAAGGCGTCGCGCCGTCAGATACGGCAGCGGGTTGACCCAGCGGCCGCTGTTCTTGAGGGCAAAATGCAGGTGCGGCCCCGTCGTGCGACCGGAACTGCCGACCAGACCGAGAAGCTGTCCCGCGCGGATCCGCTGGCCGACCGTGCACCGGTATGCCGAGAGGTGGCCGAACACGAGCGTCATATTGTCGCTCTGGATACGGACTTCCCGGCCCATGGCACCTGCGCGGCGGGCCGAAACGACGATCCCGTCGATCGGACAGATAATGGGCGTGCCGTTCTTCGAGCGGATGTCGATGCCGGTATGGAAGGAGGAACGACGGGTGATCGGGTGTCTGCGCATGCCGAAGCCGGACGAGATATCCCCGTTCACCGGCCAGAAGAGATCCGAGTCGGAATACTGGCGACTGGAAACGCTCGCTATTCTATAGCTTTTGGTGTCATTTTCGCCGGCGAAGGCGACTATGACTTCTTCCAGGGTGGGGGCGTGACGGCGGGCCATTTGGAAAAGCTCGGAAACGACGGTTCTCCAGAGCGGCGTCACCGAAAACGTTCCCTTCACCTCGAACGACGACAGGGCCGGATCTGGCGGCAGGATCTGAAGGCCGATGAACGCGACCAGGATCAGCGCATACCGCACGTGGCCGGGCAGGGGACGGATGACGGGTTCCTGCATCAGCTGCCGCTTTTCCCTGAACCTTTGTAATTCGGGTTGATCAGGGCGAGGAACTCGGCGTTGCTCTTCGTGGCGG
>MWAR01000083.1 GCA_002068715.1 bacterium ADurb.Bin374 | reverse complement strand
GAATCCCACCAGCGTGACGGCATCGCCCTTCTTGAGCGCCTTCTTGATCGCCGCCAATGTCGCGTCCACGGCCAGCTCCGCCTCCTTCTTGCTGCACGCTACCTTTGCCACCTCATCGATCAACTGCCCTTTGTTCATAGCCACCTCCCTCTTTAGAGTATTGTCGGACTGCCTGCACCGTGAGTAAGCCTATACAGCGTCACCTCTCGCAAATCAACCAAAATCATGCCTAAAAAAACAATGGGCGAGAGCCGCATGCGCTGTCTCATCTTTCGTAGAAACAAAAATCCCCGGCACATCATAATGGACAGTGCCCGGAGGTTTTATCCCTTCCCCGTACGGGAAGGATAATTATTCAGTTTTCTTCAGCCTATCATTATGTTAGCCTCACAACATGCCCATTCCCGATGAAATCAGAACAGGTGACCATGCGACATTCCCGTTGGATGACATGAATTCGGCAGCGGATGCCCTTATTGGACGACTCCGCCGCCATTATCCCGATATGAGCGGATTTACGGTCGTCTCGATGACGGGCCGCGGCCGTGACTTCCTGCACCACATCATCCATACCAGACTCGGCGGTCTTCTGCCGACCATCCTTTCTTTCGACGACTACAGGACCCGCCGTATTGCCGATCGGATGGGCCGCATGGCCGTGCCGGCGGATGAGGCCTTTCTCCGTTTCCATACCCTTCGATGCCGGGAAGAAGGCGTCTCCCCGTTCCCGGCCGATTCCCAGCGGCTGTTCTCGTTCCTGACCACGATTGCCGAGTTCTCGGTAAGCATTGAGGAGTTGCGAGCCCTTGATCGGATCGGGCAAGAGCAGGCGGATCGAATAGAGCGATTTTTTACGACGATGGAGACATACCGTGATCTGCTCGCGACAGAGGGGTTGTTCTATGCGCCGTTCGAAGCGACAAGGTTTGCCGATCTCGCAACGGGTGAGTGCGAGCTTTTTTTCGGCCTCCCTTTGATGACCCCGGTAAACAGACGGTTTTTCGGCCGCATCCCGTGCGACCGGCTCTTCATCGACATGCCGCTTTTCGGTCCTCATATGCCGTCGGAACCGCCCGAATACGAGACGGCCCTGTCCCTGATCCGGAGCATCGGGATCAGAGAACGGCGTGTCAGCGGTCAGAAGCTTTGCTTTTCCGAACTTGCCGAACGGGCCGCTCTGCCGGCCCTCCTTTCCCATGAGATCGGCGTTTTTTTACAACAGGCGCGGAGCGATTCGAAACAGCTCTTCATCGTGCCTCTGGACGAGAGGCTCTCGTTCTATCTGTGGGAACTGCTCTTTCAACCGCTCGGCGGGCAGGTGAACTTTGCGCCGTGGCTTCCCTTTGCACACTTCGCGGCGGCACACCGTCTGCGCACGGCGGTCCGCAGAGGGGAAAGGCTGGTAGGCGTGCGGCGGGATCTTGTCGCCGAGCTCACCGCCAGGTGGAATGAAATGGACGGGGCCGACCGTTCCGCATTCGAAGCGGCGATCACGCTGTGTGACGAACTGGACCGGCTCCGCCCATTGATGGAGGATGAGTGGTTGCCGCTTGCCGAGCATCTCATTGCCGTAAAAAAACTGCGGCTGCACGGCCGGCGCAGCTCACCGATCCAGGTGGTAGGGCTGGGCGATGCGACCGGTGTCCCCTATGAACGAGCCATCCTCCTGCCGATGAACAGCGGCATCTTCCCGCGAAAGTCCTTCAACGGCCCCTATCTGAACCAGATCCATCTGCCGCGCATCCACCGGGCGCAATTCGAGGCCGACGATCTCGAACTGCGGCAGTTTCTGGCCTTCGGCCGAACGGCCCACATTGCCGCCCTCTACGATCAGGCGAAGGCCGAGGCGCCTTCGACCCACTTCTCTTTTCTGGCCACCGAGTTCGGCGAAAAACCGGTGAAACGGCTGATCGCTCCAACGCCGTTCAAAGCACCTGCAAGCAACCCCGCCATTGAAAACACGGGTGAACTGCAGGAGCGACTTCGGCAGTTCATCTGGTCCTTCAGTGCACTGAAGCGTCTTTTCACCTGCCCGTACCGTTTCATCCTGGAGGATATCCAACAGGTGAAGCCACCTCCTTGCTTTGATGGCGAGGAGCATGCGAATCTCCTGATCGGGAATTTCCTGCACCACTTCTTCACCCAAATGATCAAGCATCGCCCGGCCGTCGAACGGTGGCGCGAACGTTTCGAAGAGAACTGGGAGAGCAACGAGGAGCTCCGAGACAAACTCCCGGACCAGGCCGTTCGCAAGGCCATCGTCCAGAGCCATCTGGCCGATATCGCCGCCTGGGAGAAGGAAACGGATCGCCGCCTTCTCTTTTCCGACGACGTGATAGAGGCTGAGCTCACGCTCAGCGCCCCTTTCGGCGGCGGTCGCCACCGACTCAAAGGACGTATCGACCGCCTGCAGCGTGACGGAGAAAAGGAGCTCGTCACCGATCTGAAATACAAGGAAAAGAAAAAAGTTTCCGAAAAGGGTCGGCTGGCCGACCGGGTGGATGAGACGGACTCTTTCGACGATCGTTTCCAGCTCGTCCTATACGCCTATCTCGTCCTGCACAACAAGAGGGCGACGGCCGGCCGCCTCGATGCGGCCCATATCTTCCTCAGGCCGAGGGTGCGCGGCGATTATGAAGGCCGCCTTGCGGCGGAGGAGCTGGCCGGCTGCGAGGACACGATGGAGCGCATCGCCCGGCGGCTCGACAGGATGCTGGCCGAGGATCGCTTCATCCCCAATTACCGTGCCGATGGCTGTCCGAACTGCCCATACAAGGCTCTCTGCCTCAAGCCGGACCTCTACCGAATGGGAGGCCGCCCATGGTGAAGAGCCTCTTCGTTACCGCTTCGGCCGGTTCGGGGAAGACCTACCGCCTGACCCAGGAGGTCCGCCGTCACATCGAACGGGGTACGGAATTCGTTGTCGCTGCCACCTTCACCCGCGCCGCAGCGGCTGAGATGGAAAAACGGATTCTCGAAGCCATTGAGAACGGAGAGGAGAGCCCCACGGACAAACTGCGGCTCATCATGCGGGCCGCCAGGGTTCACTTCTCAACCATCGATGCGCTCTTTCACCGGTTCCTCTCAACGGAAGCTTATGTGCCGCAGGTGGCCGACGATCACGAGCAGGCGATCATCACCGCAATCGCCGATGAGCGTTTTTTCCAGCATCCGCGTATTCTTGCCGATATCGAAAGCATCCTGATCGCAGCACGCATCCTCCATATGCAGCCCGAGTCGCTGATCGAGGCGTTGGACAAGGGCAAAGAGGCGCTGGAGGCTTGGACCTGTCCCGAGAACCTGCTTGCCGAACTCCAGGCCAAGCAGGTGCGTCTCGTTGCCGAGTATGAACGGTTGCAGGAGAAGGTGCGGGCCGTTGCGGATGCGACGAAAGGCAACCTGCGCGCGCAGGTGGTCTCCCCGCTTCTTGCACCCCTCACGGAGGTGGATGTCGGCCGGGCCCTCTTCCTGAAACCCGATCTGGCGGAGGTCAAGGTGGCCGCCGCCGACCGCGGAACTCCAGCCTATGCCGCCCTGCGGGAACTCTATCCCCCGATGCGCCGCCTCGTTGCCGAGCACGTCGTCAACACCAAACGGTTGCGGAGCGCGCTTCTCAAGCGCTTCAGTGCCTTGCGCGCCGAAGTGCTTGCCGCGGAGAAGGAACGACTCGGCCGGCTCTATTTCGATGACATTCCCAAAGCGCTCATGACCCTCGACGGTCCCGACAGCCGAGACAGGCCGCTCTTCATGGCCCGCCTCTTCGAGCTGGGGTTTCACCGGACGGCCCATCTGCTCCTCGACGAGTTCCAGGACACGGCGCAGATCCAGTTTGCCCTGCTCAGGCCGCTGATCGAGGATATCCTCGGCTCTGTGGGGGGAAATGCCGAAGGGGAGCGGTCGATCTTTCTCGTGGGAGACTGGAAACAGTCGATCTACCAATGGCGGGATGCGGCGCCCGACCGGCTCAGGGCCTGCATTGCCCCCGCCCTCTCAAGCGGACAGATCGCTGCCGAGACGCTGCCCTGCAACTACCGTTCGACGCCGCTTCTGATCGAATTTTTCAACCATTTGGTCACGGAGCTCTTCGCGGGAACCGACAAAGTCAACCTTCAGGCGCCGCCGGAAGAACCGAAGTATCCCCACAGAGGTTTTTCCGAGGTGACGGTTATCCCGGTTGCTTGCGGCTCCGGCGACGATCCGGCCTATGAGCGGCTCGTCGAGGCCGTCGCAGAAAAAAGAACGGCCTTCGGTTGCCCCTGGGGTGCGATAGCGGTCTTGTGTCGCACCAACGTGCAGATGGACAAGGTGGCAGCGGCGCTGGCAAAAGCGGGTATTCCCACCTCGGGGATCCGTGGCCGCGAGTTCTTGTCGATGCGCGAGGGGACAGCGCTCTGGCTTTCTCTCATCGCCTGTTTCACCGGCCATAACGGGTCCTTCATCCCCCGCAGCCTCGATGCCCTGGATTATGACGGGCCACTGGCCACTGCCATCATGGGGCTTGCCGGGGCAGTCGGCAAGGCGCCTCACCCGCACCGTTTTGCCGTTTTTGTCTCCGCCCTGCGCGGCCTCTTGCCGTTTTTCCCGCGCATCCTCATCGAGACGCTGTGGGACGAGGCGGAATGTTACTTCGACCGTCCCGAGGCCGGCGATGTGGCCGACTTCCTGCGCTACCTGCTCACGATGTCTCGACTCATCACCGTACCCGAGGGAGAGCATGCCGGCCGGGTGAAGCTGGCCACGATCCATAGCACCAAGGGCCTGGAATTTCCCCATGTTTTTCTCTTCTGGAAAGAGGGGCTCGACAGGGTGCCCGAGATTCCCCATCCCGACGACGGCTGTCCGCTCGGCCTGAGCAAAGATGAGATGGCCTTTCTCGCCACCGGTCCGATAGCCGGAGCGGCATCGATCGCAGAGGCGGCTGCGACAGTTCAAGAGGGAAAAGCCGAAGAAACGGCCAACCTCCTCTATGTCGCCGCGACCCGGGCCGTGAAAAGTCTGACGATTCTGCTGCGGGCCGACAAGGAGGGCGCGCTGAAAGGTTTCAGCGCGCGGATGGCACGCACGGTCCGGGTTTCCATCCCGGATGCCGAACAGACCGAATTCGGCTGGCGGCACGACTACGGTCCCGAGAATCCGCGGCCTTCCGATCACGAGGGGCTGATGGCGACCGATCTTGCCAAGAGTCCCGTCGTGCCCGCCGAGGGCGAAGAAATGGACCCGACGCTGCGCTCTGCAGACATCGAGTCGGGAATCGAACGCGGCCTTCGCATCCACGACGCGCTCGCCCGGCTCATCGGCGATCGCAGAACGCTCGTCCCGGGCAGCCTTGGAGAAGAGGAAAAGATGGTTGTGGAGAGGTTCCTGAGCAACCGGGAGGTGCGCGAGATTCTCTTCCGTCCCGGGAAGGTGCTCACCGAACAGCACCTCTCCGATACTCGCTCGTTCGGCATCGCCGACCGGCTCATCATTGCCCCCGACCGCATCACGCTCATCGACTTCAAGACGGGTCGTGTCGGCCACCTCGCCGACAAGTACCGCCCCCAGATGATCCGATACCGGACCATCCTCCAGGATCTATTCCCCGGGCGTACGATCGAAGGCTACCTGCTCTTCGTCGACGAACCGCGCCGTATTGTGACGATCTGAGGGGTGGAATATTGCCTACTTAAGCCCTTGAGATGAAAAAATCCCGTGAGCCTTCCGGATGCGTCGATCCCAATGACCCTTGGGATGCCGACATTCATCCTCGGCACCCGTAATGGCGACTTCTGATCAATTTCTTGACAAACAAATTCCTTGGCCCTATAGATGCCATACACCACAAATTCACTGCCCTAAAAAAAGATGTTTCACTAAAAACAGAATCTTCGGGAGTACGATTCGGTTTGGGAGATGAGAATCCCTCAGGATCGACACCAACCGATTCCTTGTAATGCTTCTGAAATCAGATAGTTAGATCCATCCATAAGATATTTTTCGTCTACATAGTGAAAGGCAGAAGGTTCAAAAGTCAAAAGGGTCGAATGTTCCGCCGGGGTTTCAGCCAACGATTCTCCCAAAAAACTCAGGAGGTACTCTAATGGCCGCTCGTCGACAGGTCCCCCTTTTTTTTCAGATCCTCGTCTTACTCCTGGTATGGGGAATCATCTCGGCATGCAATCACAAAAACACCGGCAATGCCGGTATCGGCGTCGATCAATTCACGGCTGAATTGAAGAAGGACGGATTTGAAATCGCTCAGGGCTATTTCCAGTTATGGAAGATCGAGGACTGCCCGAAATCCTTTGAA
Source organism: bacterium ADurb.Bin374 (assembly GCA_002068715.1). Next base: position 462 of record MWAR01000083.1, on the reverse strand, counting down.
GTGATGGGAACGTGCTATTTCAACAATCCCACCGCTCCATATGTAATGCCGGTTGTGCCCTACTGGCCGAATGAGTACATTGACCCGGCAACTAAAAACGCGTTCGGCGAGACCAAGGAGGGCTACAGTACCAGCTTCCGTTTTGATCCGAATGAAGCGATTGTCATTTTCGGGCATCTCCCTCCGAAGGCCGTCTATTTCGGGTTACAGAGCTACCTGTTCACCCGCAAAGACACCTATAAAACGGACAACGATACATACCATCTGATCAACCAGATCGGCGCCAAGGACGTCTTCTTCCACAAAGTCCCTGGTCGTCCCACGCAGGACCGCATTTTAACTTTCGACAGCCTGAGCGACAGCAACAATAACGTGGTCATTGAACGGCAGTCGGGCGGAAGCTTCGGTCAGTTCCGCTACTTCATCATCACACCCGACCGGTCCATGGATCAGCAAGTCCGC
>MWAR01000082.1 GCA_002068715.1 bacterium ADurb.Bin374 | reverse complement strand
GCCGAGGAGGAGTTCCGCCAGTTTGTCCTGCTCAAGGACGTCATTCTGCTGATCTATCACGTGCAGGATTAACAGCTTGCATCTCCCGGCATGCACGATATCCGTTCGCCCTGAGCCTGCCGAAGGGCAAGAACCCTCTCGTGCCTCGACAGGCTCAGCATGGACGGAAACGCGAAACCGGCTTTTGCCATGCGGGAATCGATCATGATCGAAACGGCACGAAAGAAGACGGCCCGCCTCCTTCTCGGCTGGTATGACACCGCCGGCCGGGACTTGCCGTGGCGCCGGACGAACGACGCATACGAGATCCTCGTCAGCGAGATCATGCTCCAGCAGACGCAGGTTCCGCGCGTTCTGCCGGCATATCGGCGGTGGCTCGAGACGTTCCCGGACTGGCAAGCTCTTGCCCGGGCCGGAACGGCGGAGGTACTCCTCGCCTGGGCCGGTCTCGGCTACAACCGGCGCGCTCTTGCGCTGCAGGAGATCGCGCGGCAGGTGGTCGAGAACGGGCTGCCAGACAGCGAGGAAGGATGGCTCCGATTGAAGGGAATCGGCCCGTATACGGCGGCGGCCATGACCGTTTTTTCTCTGAAAAAGCTCGCGGTTCCCATTGATACCAATATTCGGAGAGCCGGCGCACGCCTGCTTTTGGGAAAGCCGTATCCCGAACCACGTGACGACGGGAAGCTCAAACCCCTCCTGGCAGAGTTTCTGTGCGGCTCACGCAGGTTCGACGATCTCGTGCAGGCTCTGTTCGACATCGCGAGCCTGGTCTGCCTGAAGGCCCCCCTCTGCCCCACATGTCCCCTCAAGTCCGCATGCTCTGCCAGCGTGGGTTTTCTTGCGGGGGCACATACGATGCCTTCCAGGCCTTCTCCGGCGAGCCGCGAGCGCCGGCACCGGAACAAGCCCCATCCCGACCGCATCTTTCGCGGCCGCATCCTGCGGCTCGTGCGGGAAGCGCCGACCGGGCGGCCGCTTGAAGGGCTGGGCCCGGAGATCGATCCAACGTTCGATCCGGCTCACGACCAGGCGTGGCTCGACGCCATGATCGAACGGATGGTGGTCGACGGCCTGTTATGCCGATCAGGCAAGCGTTTGAAACTACCCGCATGAGGTTGATGTCTCGAGGACACGCCAGCCCCAATCATATATACGTATTACTATTTCTTTTTCTGCTGTCTCCAGGACTCTGCGCTTCCGGCCAGGCGAGCGCACAAGAAACATCCGCGAAGGGAGAGAGGGAAGGGATGCGTTCATACACGGTTTTGGCCGCTCGGGCGACGATGGAGAGAATGTCGGCGTATGCGGAAACCCTGAAACGGGGAGGCACAGCCGGCAGATATCTGCAGCGGGAGCTTGCCGGCATGGAAACAGCGGCACTGGCGCCGGAAATGCTTGTCGATCTGCTCCTTGCGACGAAGGTACCGCAGATTTTTGCCGAATCGGCCGTCTCCGGGGATGGAACCGACTGGACGCTCGAAGAGCTCCGTCTGCTGGGCGACATCGGCATCGCCATGCCGGTGACGGTGTATGACAACGGCCTCCATTCGGCACCACAGATTCACGAGCCTCCGTTCCCGGCCACCCTTCTGTTCGTGCCGGGCGCCCTGTTGCGTAACGAACGCAACCAGCCCCCGGCCGACTGGCTCGAAGCGACAAAGGACGGTGCCATCGATCGAGCCGGTCTATATCGGCTGTATGAGCGACGTCTGCTGCCGGCCCTTCTCCACGCCGACGAGATTGCCACGGAACATGGAAAAAAGGCGCTGATCACCATCCCGGGACTGGGATGCGGCCAGTTCGCCGGCCCCTTTCGCGGCAAGCTCGGCCGGGAACTGGAATTCGCTCTGAAAGCCCTTCTAGAAACGCATGGAAAGCGGCTTTCGCATGTCACATGCGTGTATTACGACCCCTATGACGAGTGCGACAATACCCGTTCGCGAATTCACGGGATCGAGTTCCTGGTTCGTCCCCTCACACGCGGAAACGGAGCCAGGCCCCAGTTGTGCCGGCCGGCTGCGTATGCCGAAGCCGGTGATGATTTCTCGAATTGTGAGCTGTTCAGCGTCGTCGCCTGGGACCACGTCTCCTGGCCGGGCAACGACTATTACGCCGGCGCGCGCGCGACCGACGACGGTGTGAAGGCCGCGGCGACAACGGCGATTGGGGCCATGACCGGCGTCGAAGGCAGCTACAGCCCCACGAAGCACGGGTATCTTCCGCCGGCGCCGTTCCGAACATGGGGCGACGTGGTCGTCAGCAGGGGGCTCAGAATCGAAGCCCGGGGGCGACTTCGCGTGCTTGACACGGAAATTCCCTGAAAACTTCCACTTCGGACGTGCGGCCGGGCAACCGATAACCCGGGAGATCGACGCCGGCTATTGTGCAATCCCCAGGCGTTGGATATAATCACTTGTCCCTGCGGTCGAACCTCGGGTTCGGCGTGTACGGAAATACATGAAAAAAGGAATGGAGACCAATGTCTGATTTGAATTCCCTGTTGAAAGAGATCAAGAGCTACAAGAGCAAGATGTTCGGGAAGGATTTTCTGCTGACCTGGGAGAAGTCCGTCGACGAACTCAAGCAGATCCTCGCGATCGCCGATCTGCTGAAACTCATGCGCAGGGAAAACATCTCGGCCCGGTGCTTCGACTCCGGCCTTGCCGTCTCCCTGTTCCGCGACAACTCGACCCGCACCCGCTTCTCGTTCGCATCGGCTTGCAACCTGCTCGGCCTCGCCGTCCAGGACCTCGACGAGGGCAAGTCGCAGATCGCCCACGGCGAGACCGTGCGCGAGACCGCCAACATGATCTCCTTCCTGTCTGAAGTCGTTGGTATTCGTGACGATATGTATCTCGGCGCCGGCAACACCTACATGCGTGAAGTCGGCGAGGCCCTCGACGACGGTTTCAAGCGCGACGTGCTGCCCCAGCGGCCGGCAGTCGTGAATCTCCAGTGCGACATCGACCACCCGACGCAGGCGATGGCCGACCTGGCCTGGCTGAAAGAGCATTTCGGCGGCCTCGACAAGCTGAAGGGCAAGAAGATCGCGATGACCTGGGCATATTCGCCCAGCTATGGAAAGCCCCTTTCCGTGCCGCAGGGCATCATCGGCCTGATGACCCGCTTCGGCATGGAGGTTTCCCTGGCGCATCCCGAGGGCTACGGGCTCATTCCCGATGTCATCAAGGTCGCCAAGAAGAACGCGAAGGAAAGCGGCGGCTCGTTCACCGAGTGCACCAGCATGAAGGAAGCCTTCAAGAACGCCGACATCGTGTATCCCAAGAGCTGGGCGCCGTTCGCCGTCATGGGCAAGCGCACCGAACTGCTCCGCAAGAAGGATCACGACGGCCTCAAGGCTCTCGAAAAGCAGTGTCTCGCCAACAACGCGAAGTTCAAGGACTGGGAGTGCACCGAGGCGATGATGAAGCTCACCAAGAAGGGCAAGGCGCTCTACATGCACTGCCTGCCCGCCGACATCACCGACGTCTCCTGCCAGGCCGGCGAAGTCGCCGCCAGCGTGTTCGACCGCTACCGCATCGAGACCTACAAGGAAGCCGGCTACAAGCCCTACGTCATCGCCTCGATGATCCTCACCAGCCGCTTCAAGGACATTCACGGCCTGCTCGCCAAGCTCATCAAGCAGGGCAAGGAACGGATCGCCTGATTTTCTGAGCGCACCAGCTCGAAGGGCCGTCGCCACTCCGGTGACGGCCCTTCATCTTCATCCGTGAAACACCGCCCGGAAATCGGTTCGTATTGATTCCTGCATGGAAAAGACAATTTCGTCTTCCCGTTCGTGCTGGGCCTGCCGGAGCACGAGAAGCCCTCGCCCATTCGGCAGGCACGGGATAGACCTCGACAAGCCCAGAGCGAACGGATGGTTTTCGTTCTGCAGGACTCAATAGTGGGGCATCCGGGGGTGCGTTTTCGCCTTTGGAATCGACCGTCCCGGTTCCCGTTCTGGAAATGTCCTTACAGCGGCGCGCCGCAGTATTTGCAGAACTTCGCGTCGGCGTCGTGTCCCTCGGCGGAACAGGCCATGCAGCACTGGGCGCTGACCGGCTCGGACTCCTTCCGGGCCGCCCGGCTCATTTCGGCCGTGACGATGCCGGTTGGAACGGCGATGATACCGTAGCCTAGAATCATGACCATGCCGGCGAACAGCTGGCCCAGGGGGGTTTTCGGGGTGATGTCGCCGAACCCGACGGTCGTCATCGTCACGATCGCCCAGTAGATGCTGACCGGAATGCTCGTAAAGCCGTGTTCGGGGCCTTCGATCACGTACATGACAGAACCGATGATCGTGACGAGAGAAATGACGGCGAGAAGGAAGACGGTGATCTTTGCCCTGCTCGCACTCAGGGCGCTCCGCAGGACCGTCGCCTCCTTGAGATAATGCGCCAGCTTGAGGATACGGAAGATGCGAAGCAGGCGGAGCACGCGCAGAGAAATCAACACATGGGCGCCGGGAAACAATACGCCGAGATATGTTGGCAGGACGGCCAGCAGATCGACCATGCCCAGAGGGCTGAGAGCGTATTTCCAGGGATGAACGACGCAGAGCAGGCGCATGACGTATTCGATCGTGAAGAGGATCGTGAAGAGCCATTCGCCGATGCGAAGGATGTCACCGTAGGCTGCGCTAACATCACCAATGCTTTCCAGCATGACGAATCCGAAGCTGCCAAGAATGCAGAAAATGAGGACGATGTCGAACGCACGCCCGGCAGGCGTATCCGACTCGAAGATGATCTCATGCCACGTGCGGCGCCAGCCGCTCAGAACCTCGTTCGTGTTCATTCGTCCCTTTCCTCTGAGGAGTTCCGTGTCAATTCCACGCCATCGGCCGAATGAAGGCATGTCAGAGAGCGCACATTTCGAACATAGCTCCAGAGGCGGCAGCAACTTGCCGTGAACAGCAGGAACATCAGCACGAATATTCCCCTGAGTATCCCAGGATGTTCGATCGCCCTCGGCAGGATATGATAGTCCTTCAGGGGGAAATTCCAAAATTTCACGAGAGGGGAATATTCCCAACTCCATCTCTGGAAATCGCCGCTGGTCGGGAATCCCTGAGATTTGAACCACTCCCAATTTCGCACATATTCAGCATCAACATGTATATAATAATCAATATAATTTACGATCACGCCGTTGAGGGCCACAACGAACGACCCTGCCAAAACGACGAGGATCGCAGCCCTGGGAAGAAATCCCGCCGGGAATTTTTCGAACAGGACAACCGCCGGAAGCAGGGAGATCGGCAACACGGGCACAAAGAACCGTGGTCCCCAGCACCACCCCCCCTCCCAACCGTGCCATGTGGCGTACAGCAAGAGATGCCCGAGGAAGGTAAGTCCGATGAAAAGGGCTTCTCGTGGATACCGGCGTGAGAAGGAACGCATTCCCGCAAGAGCAAGAAAAAGGAGAGGGCAATAAACCAGCACTCCATGCCAGGGACTCCACAAAAGGCCAGCCACCCCCTCCCAAAAGGGGGTGGTCCACTGATGGGCTTCTTCGCCATATCCCGTTATCCAGACGGAACCGAATCTCAGAAAGTTGTACAGAAGAACGATTCCTGCTCCAGACCCTGTGCCAGTAATAAGGAGAAGCCCTCCCTGAACCCTTCCGCGCACCGAATACTGCGACAGATACCAGCAGGCCAGGATGCCGCAGGGAATCAGAATGACGGCATTTGCGACTTTCGCCAACAGAAGGATTCCGAGTGCACACCCGGCCAGAAGCCATCCCAGGCCAGGTTCACTCCTTCGGGATTCTCTCAGGCCAAAATACATGAACCACATCAAACCGAAACCGGAAAGCGGTTCGGAAAAAAAATCTTTTGAATAATGCCACAGGGGCGTAGCCACTCCCGAGGCAACGACAAGAGCCAGAGATGCCCGAAGAGAAAATCCAAGGGTGGTGCAAATCAGGAACATGGCCGCCAAGCTTCCCGCAACCAGGCAAGGAATCGTCCAGGTGACGGAAAATGCTTCAAACGCTTCATTGAAATTGCCTTTTCCCGATTCATACCAGAGGCCGTTGTCCGGAACGATGGCTTCACTTCCCGTAACTGGATCGATAGCCTTTTTCAGATAGTGAGCGTGGGAAAAGACGTCTTTTTCCTGCTCTGAACTGAAAGGGATCAAGAGTTTTCCAATGAGGTATGCAGGAACGGCGCTGAGCGATAATCCCAATCCAAATCTTGAATAAAACTTCTTTTCCCCAGTTTTCCGATCGAGCCAC